>NZ_CAJCKS010000014.1:0-51097 GCF_903970985.1 Pantoea sp. ME81
AGTGAGTGAGTGAGTGAGTGAGTCTGGACCAGCCGGCCAAAAGAAAGGCCGCCTTGCGGCGGCCTCTGATG
This sequence comes from Pantoea sp. ME81, assembly GCF_903970985.1. Classification (NCBI taxonomy): domain Bacteria; kingdom Pseudomonadati; phylum Pseudomonadota; class Gammaproteobacteria; order Enterobacterales; family Erwiniaceae; genus Pantoea; species Pantoea sp. ME81. Next base: position 72 of record NZ_CAJCKS010000014.1, read on the forward strand.
CTATTGGCTAAATTAGCCCAGCTGCTTACGTGCGTTGCGGAAGATACGCATCCATGGGCTGTCCTCGCCCCACTCCGCAGGGTGCCAGGAGTTACTCACGGTACGGAACACGCGCTCTGGGTGCGGCATCATAATGGTGACACGACCGCTTTCGTTGGTGACTGCAGTGATACCGTTCGGCGAGCCGTTCGGGTTGGCTGGGTAATTTTCGGTCACTTTACCGAAGTTGTCCACGAAGCGCAGCGCCACCAGACCTTTGCTTTCCAGCTGAGCCAGATGTGCACCGTCACGCACTTCCACGAAGCCTTCACCGTGCGACACGGCGATTGGCATATGAGAACCGGCCATGCCGTCCAGCAGCAACGATGGGCTCGCAGCCACTTCAACCAGGCTGAAACGTGCTTCAAACCGCTCTGACTGGTTACGTACAAAGCGTGGCCACAGTTCGCTGCCCGGAATCAGCTCACGCAGATTCGACATCATCTGGCAGCCGTTACATACGCCCAGCGCCAGCGTCTGTGGACGGTGGAAGAAGTTTTCGAACTCATCACGCACACGGCCGTTGAACAGAATCGACTTCGCCCAACCTTCACCGGCACCCAATACGTCACCGTAAGAGAAGCCACCGCACGCGACCAGCGCCTGGAACTCTTCCAGACCACGGCGGCCCGCCAGCAGATCGCTCATGTGCACATCGACTGCGGTGAAACCAGCACGGTGGAAGGCAGCTGCCATCTCAACGTGGGAGTTCACGCCCTGCTCACGCAGTACGGCAACACGAGGACGCGCGCCTGTGGCGATCATCGGCGCAGCAACATCTTCTTCTGGCTTGAAGGTCAGATGAACGTTCAGGCCAGGATCGTTGTCGTCTTTCTTCGCTTCGTGCTCCTGATCGGCACAGGCAGGGTTGTCACGCAGGCGCTGCATCTGCCAGGTGGTTTCTGCCCACCAGGTACGCAGCGTGGTGCGGCTTTCGCTGTACACCGCGCTGTCGCCAGAACGGATGACAAAGCGATCGCCCGGCAGTGCCTGACCAATCACATGCACATTGCTGCTCAGGCCATGGTCGGCAAACACTTTCTCAACGGCGGCACGGTCAGCGGCGTTAATCTGGATCACTGCACCCAACTCTTCGGTGAACAGTGCTGCCAGCGCATCGTTACCCAGCGCGGCGATATCGGCTTCGATACCGCAGTGACCGGTGAAAGCCATTTCTGCCAGTGTTACCAGCAGGCCGCCATCAGAACGGTCATGGTAAGCCAGCAGCTTCTGCTCGGCCACCAGCGCCTGAATGGCGTTGAAGAAGCCCGCCAGTTGCGATGCATCACGTACGTCGGCTGGTTTGTCGCCTAACTGACGATAAACCTGTGACAGCGCGGTAGCACCCAGGGTGTTTGCGCCGTTGCCCAAATCAATCAGCAACAGCAGGTTATCCTGGTCAGCTTGCAGTTGAGGCGTTACGGTGCGGCGCACATCTTCCACACGCGCAAAGGCGGTAATGACCAGCGACAGCGGTGAGGTCATCTCACGCTCTTCAGTACCCTGCTGCCAGCGAGTTTTCATCGACATCGAGTCTTTGCCGACCGGAATCGTGATGCCTAGCGCCGGACACAGCTCTTCGCCAACCGCTTTAACCGCAGCGTACAAACCGGCATCTTCACCCGGGTGACCCGCTGCTGCCATCCAGTTTGCAGAGAGCTTCACGCGCTGCAGTGAACCAATCGCGGTGGCCGCCAGGTTGGTCAACGCTTCACCGACCGCTAAACGACCAGATGCAGCGAAGTCCAGCAAGGCGACTGGCGCACGTTCGCCCAGTGAGAAGGCTTCGCCGTGATAGCTATCCAGGCTGGCGGTGGTCACTGCACAGTTCGCTACCGGGATCTGCCATGGGCCGACCATCTGGTCACGCGCCACCATACCGGTTACCGAACGGTCACCGATGGTAATCAGGAAGGTTTTCTCTGCCACAGTTGGCAGATGCAGTACGCGATTAACGGCGTCAGCCACGGTAATGCCGTCACGCACCAGCGCATCGCCTTTGGCCTGCTGAGTGGCAACATCACGCGTCATCTTCGGCGTTTTGCCCAACAGCACGTCCAGCGGCATGTCGATAGGGTTGTTATCGAAGTGGCTATCCGCCAGGTTCAGGTGCAGCTCTTCGGTGGCTTCACCGATCACCGCATAAGGGGCACGCTCACGCTTACACAGCTCGTCAAACAGCGCCAGCTGAGCCGGTGCCACCGCCAGCACATAACGTTCCTGGGATTCGTTACACCACACTTCCAGCGGGCTCATGCCTGGCTCATCGTTGAGGATGTCGCGCAGGTTGAAGTTACCGCCACGGCCACCATCACTCACCAGCTCTGGCATCGCGTTCGACAGACCGCCAGCACCGACGTCGTGGATGAACAGAATCGGGTTGGCTTCGCCCAGCTGCCAGCAACGGTCGATCACTTCCTGGCAGCGACGCTCCATTTCCGGGTTGTCACGCTGGACAGATGCAAAATCCAGATCCGCATCAGACTGCCCAGAGGCCATTGAAGAGGCTGCTCCGCCACCGAGGCCAATGTTCATCGCGGGTCCGCCGAGCACGATCAGTTTCGCGCCGACGACGATCTCACCCTTCTGCACGTGGTCAGCACGGATGTTACCAATACCGCCCGCCAGCATGATCGGCTTATGGTAGCCACGCAGTTCTGAGCCATTATGGCTGTTCACGCGCTCTTCATAAGTACGGAAGTATCCGTTCAGTGCAGGACGGCCAAATTCGTTGTTGAACGCTGCGCCGCCCAGTGGGCCTTCAGTCATGATATCCAGCGCGGTAACAATACGCTCCGGCTTACCAAAATCTTCTTCCCACGGCTGTTCAAAACCCGGAATACGCAGGTTGGAAACGGAGAAACCGACCAGGCCCGCTTTCGGCTTCGCGCCACGTCCCGTTGCGCCTTCATCACGGATTTCACCACCGGAACCGGTCGCAGCACCTGGCCACGGCGAAATCGCGGTGGGGTGGTTATGGGTTTCCACCTTCATCAGGATATGCGCCTCTTCCTGATGGAAGGTGTATTCGCCCTTCTGCGCATCGGCGTAGAAGCGGCCCACTTTTGAACCTTCCATTACCGCGGCGTTGTCTTTATAAGCAGACAGAACGTGCTCAGGATTGTGTTCAAAGGTGTTTTTGATCATTTTAAACAGCGACTTCGGCTGTTTTTCACCGTCGATAATCCAGTCGGCGTTGAAGATTTTATGACGGCAGTGCTCTGAGTTTGCCTGAGCAAACATATAGAGCTCGATGTCGTTCGGATTGCGGCCCAGTTTGGTGAAGGCATTCAGCAAATAGTCGATTTCGTCATCGGCCAGTGCCAGGCCCAGCGTGGTGTTGGCCTGTTCCAGTGCAATGCGACCGGCACCCAGCACATCAACGCTTTTCAGCGGCTGTGGTTCATGGTGTGCGAACAACTGCTGCGCATCATTCAGGTCACCGAACACGGTCTCCATCATGCGGTCATGCAGCAGGCTAGCCAACTGTTGCCATTGCGCTTCCGTCAGCTGCGGCGCCTGCACATAGAAGGCCATACCGCGTTCGAGACGGATAACCTGGGGCAAATCGCAGTTGTGCGCGATATCGGTGGCTTTTGATGACCACGGAGAAATGGTGCCGGGACGCGGCGTCACCAGTAACAGACGCCCTTGTGGCGCGTGCTCGGCGAGAGAAGGACCGTATTTCAGCAGACGTTGCAGGCGGGCATGTTCATCCGCACTGAGCGGTGCACTGACATCGGCAAAATGGACGTACTCGGCGTAAATATCACTCACTGGCAGGTGAGCGTCCTGAAAGCGGGTCAGCAGTTTGTTTACACGAAATGCCGACAGAGCGGGCGAACCACGCAGAATTTCCATCATCAAAGATCTCTCGTCTTCGAAGCGCCGGGCGACGCTTCATTGGGCGCAACAGGGGAAAACGGGCGGTATTATAGAGAAACAGCACGGGTTACGAAACCGTTTGCGCATAAAATCTGGCACTCAGCATTTGGCTGAATTTTGCACAATTCTTGCTATATAAGTTGCCCTGCTGCACTTTGTTGCGCAAAATGCCCCTCGCTCTGGGAGTAAAAACAACACAAATACTGCCTTTAAAAGACAGAGGCCTGTGAGCCATTACGAGACAACTATTTGAAACGCCTGAAAATAAACTATCTGTTTATCGGTCTGATCACCGTGCTACTTGCGCTGGCACTGTGGCCTTCCATCCCCTGGTACGGGGGCGGAAAAGACGCGTTATCACAGATTAAATCACGTGGAGTGCTGCGCATCAGTACCGTCAACTCCCCGCTGACTTACTACACCATCAATAATGCACCAGCCGGTATGGATTACGAGCTGGCGAAACGCTTCGCCGATTATCTTGGCGTCAAACTTGAGGTTACGGTGCGTCCGAACCTCGGCGATCTGTTTGACGATCTGGATGATGGTAAGGCGGATTTGCTTGCAGCTGGGCTGATCTACAACGGTGAACGCCTTGCCCACTATCAAAGTGGACCAAGCTACTACTCTGTTTCGCAGCAGTTGGTGTACCGCATTGATAAGCCACGGCCGAAGAATCTCGGCGATTTGAAAGGCCGCCTGATTGTGCAGTCCGGTTCGGCATATCTGTCAACTTTACGTTCCGCAAAAGCTGACAGCTATCCCGATCTCGATTGGGCGATTTCTACCGATCAGGGACAGAAAGCGCTGCTGGAAGCCGTCGCCGACGGCAAGCTGGATTACACCGTGGGCGATTCGGTCACCATCGGCTTATTGCAGCGCATCCATCCGCAGCTGGCCGTAGCATTCGACATCACCGATGAAGAACCGGTCACCTGGTATCTGCCACGCAATGATGATGACAGTCTGAATGCGGCAATGCTCGACTTCTACAGCCAGATGGGCGAAGAAGGCACAATGGCGCGCCTCGAAGAGAAGTATCTCGGTCACGTTGGCACTTTTGATTACGTGGATACCCGCACCTTCCTGCGCGCGATTGATAACACGTTGCCGGATATCAAACCGCTGTTTGAGAAATACGCGGCGAGCATGGACTGGCGTCTGCTGGCAGCCATCTCTTATCAGGAGTCTCACTGGAATCCGCAGGCGACCTCACCGACCGGTGTGCGCGGCATGATGATGTTGACGCGTAACACCGCTGACAGCCTCGACGTCAACGATCGCCTTGATCCTGAGCAGAGCATCCGTGGCGGCAGCGAATACCTGCAACGTATGATGGAGAAGGTGCCGGACACCATTCCTGATGATGAGCGCATCTGGTTTGCATTGGCGGCCTATAACATGGGCTATGCGCACATGCTGGATGCCCGCAAGCTGACGGCCAAACAAGGCGGTAATCCTGATAGCTGGGCCGATGTCAAACAGCGTCTGCCGATGCTGAGCCAGAAGCGTTATTACGCGCAAACCTCCTACGGTTACGCGCGCGGCCATGAAGCTTACAACTATGTCGAGAACATCCGTAAGTATCAGATCAGTCTGGTGGGATATCTGCAGGAGCAGGAGAAGCGCATCGCTCAGCAGTCGGCGCTGGAAGCCGAATTGGGCGCCGGTTACCCGGCGGTCGAACCTAAGATTGCGATGAACTAACCTTCGCGCTGCGCCTGGCGCAGCGCTTTCTTTTGCTCACGGCGCATGCGGAAGAAGTCACTCAACATTCCGGCACACTCTTCTGCAAGCACACCGCAATCAATCTGAATCTGATGATTCATACCTGGGTGACCAATCACGTCCATGAGCGAGCCCGCTGCGCCCGTTTTCTCATCCTTTGCACCATATACAAGCCGCGTAATGCGACTGTGTACCATCGCACCGGCGCACATCACGCAGGGTTCCAGCGTCACATACAACGTGGTATCAAGCAGGCGATAGTTTTCGAGGATTTTGCCGCCCTGCCGCAGCGCCATGATTTCGGCATGCGCGGTCGGGTCGCACTGACCAATCGGTCGATTCCAGCCTTCGCCAATCACTTTATCACCCTGCACTAATACCGCGCCGACCGGCACTTCGCCCTGTTCCCACGCGCGACGCGCCAGCTCCAGCGCATGGCGCATCCAATATTCATCAGTTTGTGGGTTCACCGGGCAGCTCCTGCGGATTTAAAGGCGGCGCATTATAGACGGAATCGCCGCATGATTCACTCCAGCTGTTGCAGCTCACCGCGTGATGTTACCCGCCAGCGATGCTGGCAGAAGAACAGCAGCGGGTTATCCTGTTTACTGTCGCTGTAACCGCTGTAGAGTTGCAATGGTGTACCAATCTTCTCTTCGAGTTGAGCGACCTTCTCATGCCCGAGGCATCGCATGGCCAGCACGCGCCCCCCTAAACCGGGTTGCATCTGACTGGCAATCAGCTGTACGCGCGGCAGAAAGGCCGAATCGAAATAGACCTGCTCCACCAGTGATTGTGGTGAACCGGTGATCAGCCACACATCCGCATCATCGCTACTGAGATAATCGGTCAGACGTTGTTGCACCACCGGAAAGGCGGTAACACGCTGACGGAACCATGTCGCGAACTCCGCTTCAAGCTGACGCAGGCGTTGCTCACTGTGGCCGAAGGTAATGGCCCACAGCAGCAAGCTCATCGGCCAGCGTGCGGCGCGTCCTTTAAACAGCATTCCCAGGCCAATTACCGGCAACAGCGGCACCACCAGCAACAAGTTGATCGGCTGGCGTCGCAGCAGATAACGCATAAAGGTGCCAAACATGTCCTGCTGATGCAGCGTGCCATCCAGATCGAAAAACACCACGCGGCGTTGCGTACCCTTTGTCAAACTCCACTCCTTATCTTTCCTTTCTACGGCTTGCCCTACAGTGTAGCCAGCTTCAACGGCGGGGGCGAAAGCAGTCATTTTTAATTCCAATGGCCACAATGCCAGCTGAATAGTTTATTCTTTGTATCGGCGTGCTGTCATTAAAACCTGACGGTGCGAAAAGAGACTAAGCTCAAGCGGGATTAGATGGATTAAGGATCGAACATGAGTTCATTGCTGCGAATTCGCCAGCTCTACCCTCGACTGGCGCTAAATGAGCGTCGGCTGGCGGATTTTTTGCTGTCGCAGCCGGATCGGGCACGGCATCTGAGTTCACAAAAACTGGCTGAGGAATCGGGCGTCAGCCAGTCGAGCGTGGTGAAGTTTGCCCAGAAATTGGGCTATAAGGGATTTCCTGCACTGAAACTGGCACTGAGTGAGTCGCTGGCGGATCGCGATGCCATCACCGTGCACAATCATATTCTCAGCGACGATCCCCTCAAGGTGGTCGGCGAAAAATTACTGACTGAGAAGATTTCCGCTATCCGCGCCACGCTGGATATCAACAGCGAAGAGAAACTGCTGCAAACCCTGCAGCTGCTGAAGAACGCCAACCGCATTCTGCTTGTGGGCATCGGCGCTTCAGGGTTGGTGGCGAAAGATTTCTCGTGGAAGCTGATGAAAATTGGCATCAACGCGGTAGCCGAACAGGATATGCATGCTTTACTGGCGAGCGTGCAGGCGATGGCACCGGGGGATGTGCTGCTGGCGATTTCCTATACCGGCGAGCGGCGTGAGATTAACCTTGCGGCACAGGAAGCCGCACAGCTGGGGGTCGACGTGCTGGCGTTTACCGGCTTTACCCCCAACTCGCTGCAACAGTGCGCTTCCATATGCTTGTACACCGTTGCCGAGGAGCAAAGCACGCGCAGTGCCGCAATCTCATCCACCAGTGCACAACTGGCGTTGACCGACCTGCTGTTTATGGCGTTGGTACAAAACGATCCAGAACGCGCTTCAAGCCACATAAGGCACAGCGAAGAACTGGTCAAAAAACTGGTGTAATGCGAAAAAGGCCGTTATCCGGCCTTTTACTGGCTGATTCTTAGCCCACAGAAGGGTAACGCGGAGTTTTCCTGATTCCTGGCTGACTTATAGCGAATTCTGCTGCAGTGAACTTAATTCCCGCTTTGTTTGATCCAGCACAACAAACCCTGCGCCTGCAGAAGCCGATTTTATGATAAGGTGCGCGCCTTCTTTATCAGGCTAACGGCGATCATGGCTTTACTCATTACGGCGAAATGCATCAATTGCGATATGTGCGAACCTGAATGCCCGAACCAGGCTATCAGCTTCGGTGAGATGATCTATGAGATTGATGTCGACCGCTGCACCGAGTGCGTAGGCCATTATGATGTGCCGACCTGCCAAAGCGTCTGCCCGATTGATAACACCATCATTTCTGACCCACAGCACCCGGAAACCCGTGAGGCGCTGTGGGAGAAATTTGTCGTGTTGCACCCTTAGTCTTCGATGATCACCGTTGCGCAGGCGTAGTGGCGCTCATCGGCCAGGGTAACATGCACATGTTTCACGCCCAACTGGCTGGCAATCACTTTTGCCTGTTCGAAAAAGCGTAAGCCCGGTTTGCCCAGCGCATCGTTGTACACTTCGAATTGATTAAAGGCCAGACCACCGCGAATCCCGGTACCAAAGGCTTTAGCCGCCGCTTCTTTCACCGCAAAACGTTTGGCAAGAAAGCGCACCGGTTGCTGGTGCGCCTGATATTGCTGCCACTCGGCTTCGCTCAAGACGCGACGCGCCAGACGATCGCCGGATCGCTCAATCACGCCAGCAATACGTTCGATTTCAACGATGTCGCTGCCGAGTCCGAGAATCGCCATTAACGACGCGCTTCCCGCATCAGCTGCTTCATCTCTGACACCGCATCCGCCAGGCCACTGAACAGCGCGCGGCCAATGATGGCGTGACCAATGTTTAGCTCATGCATCTCCGGCAGTTCAGCGATGGGTTGCACGTTGTGATACGTCAGACCGTGACCGGCATTGACCTTCAAACCCAGGCTGGCTGCAAACGTGGCCGCTTTGCGAATGCGAGACAGCTCGGCTTCACGCTCCAGCCCTTCCGGTGCTTCCGCGTAGGCGCCGGTGTGGATCTCAATGTAGGGTGCGCCGCTGGCAACGGCCGCTTCAATCTGGCGATGATCGGCATCGATAAACAGCGACACCAGGATACCCGCTTCGCTCAGCAGGCGAACCGCTGCGTTGATTTTGTCCTGCTGACCCGCCACATCTAATCCGCCTTCGGTGGTCACTTCCTGGCGCTTTTCTGGCACCAGACACACGAAGTGCGGCTTGATGTCGCAGGCAATGTCGATCATTTCATCGGTCACCGCCATCTCCAGATTCATACGCGTCTGGATGGTATCGCGCAGAATTCGCACATCGCGATCGGTGATATGACGACGATCTTCACGCAGGTGCACAGTGATGCCATCTGCGCCCGCCTGTTCAGAAACAAACGCCGCCTGGACTGGATCGGGATAATTCGTGCCACGTGCGTTACGTACGGTGGCGATGTGGTCAATGTTGACCCCTAACAGCAACTCAGCCATGACAATCCTTAAATAGGTTCAGTGTGTTTGCAGTGTACCGTGCTGAGCATATCAGGCGGTACGACCAGCGCTAGTCGTTTGCCACATCGGGCTTCTTTTTCGGCACAAACTGGCGAAACAGTTCCTGGCTCTTCAACGGTTTACCGCCCAGATAAGGCTTGAGCGCCATACGCGTGAAGCGCTTGGCAGCACGCAGGCTGTCGGCATCGGGAAACTCGCGTGCCCACAGCGCACGCAACTGGCGACCGGTAAAACTGCGTTGGTTCACCACCAGGCTGGCGATAAACCCCTTCTCTTCACGATAACTGTACGTCATGCCGTCATCGATCTCTTCACCACTGCCCGCACAGTGCAGGAAATCCACGCCGTAACCCAGGTGGCCCAGCAGCGCCAGTTCAAAGCGACGCAGCGCCGGTTCAGGCGTGCCACTGCCTGCGGCCAGCATCTGGATGCAATGGAGATAGTCAAAGAAGAGGTCGGAGAAAGGAATTTCCTGCTCAAGCACGCGAGACAGCAGTTCGTTAACGTACAACCCGCAGTAGAGCGTGATGCCACTGAGCGGCAAGGCCAGCGACACCGCTTCGGCGCTGCGCAGCGTTTTAACTTCGCCACGCCCACCCCAACGCACCAGCAGCGGCGTGAAGGGTTGGAGTGCACCTTTGAGTTGGGAACGGCGCGAGCGTGCGCCTTTGGCCAGGACGCGGACGCGCCCTTCGCTTTCGCTGAACAGATCGAGCAGGAGGCTGGTTTCGCTGTAAGGGCGACTATGCAGCACAAAGGCGCGTTGCCAGCCTTCCATCAATTATTCGTCTGTATAGCCCAGGCTGCGCAGTGCACGTTCGTCATCCGCCCAACCCGATTTCACTTTAACCCACAGTTCGAGATGCACTTTGGCTTCAAACATCTCTTCCATGTCTTTACGCGCTTCAATACCGATGGTTTTAATCTTGGCGCCTTTGTTGCCAATCACCATCTTCTTCTGCCCTTCGCGCTCGACGAGGATCAGACCGTTGATGTCATAGCCACCACGATCGTTAGAGACGAACTGTTCGATTTCCACGGTCACTGAGTAAGGCAGTTCCGCACCGAGGAAGCGCATCAGTTTTTCACGGATGATCTCAGACGCCATGAAGCGCTGTGAACGATCCGTTATGTAATCTTCCGGGAAGTGATGGTCAGATTTCGGCAGGCATTTACGCGCGATAGCGGCAATGGCATCAACGTTCTTACCGCTTTCTGCCGAGATCGGTACAATCTCAAGGAAATTCATCTGCTGGCTCAGGAACTGCAGGTGTGGCAGCAGAATGGTTTTATCCTGAATGTTATCGACCTTGTTAACCGCCAGCACCACCGGCACTTTGCCGTCGCGCAGCTTGTTCAAGACCATTTCGTCGTCCGGCGTCCAGCGGGTGCCTTCAACAACAAAAATCACCAGCTCCACATCACCAATTGAGCTGCTGGCAGCACGGTTCATCAGGCGGTTAATCGCCCGCTTCTCTTCCATGTGCAGCCCGGGAGTATCCACGTAGATCGCCTGATAAGCGCCTTCAGTGTGAATACCCATGATGCGGTGACGCGTGGTTTGCGGTTTACGCGAGGTGATCGACACTTTCTGCCCCAGTAATTGGTTCAGTAAGGTGGATTTGCCAACGTTAGGTCGGCCAACAATCGCGATAAAGCCGCTGTGTGTTTCGATTTCGCTCATTCGAGTCCTGACTTGAGCAGCGTCGCTGTCGACGCTGCGATATGACTATGTATTTTATTCGAGACCAAGCTTAATTAATGCCTGTTCAGCGGCAGCTTGCTCTGCTTTACGGCGGCTGGAACCTACACCCACCACCGGTTCTGCCATGCCACTCACCTGACAGTGAATGGTGAATTCCTGATCGTGGGCTTCGCCACGCACCTGCACCACCAGATAAGAAGGCAGCGGCAGGTGACGCCCTTGCAGAAACTCCTGCAGACGCGTTTTTGGATCTTTTTGCTTATCACCCGGGCTGATCTCATCAAGGCGATTTTGGTACCAATCGAGAATCAGTTTCTCAACGGTTTGAATGTTGCTGTCGAGGAAGATACCGCCAATCAGCGCTTCAACCGTATCAGCAAGAATCGATTCGCGACGGAAACCGCCACTCTTCAACTCGCCCGGTCCAAGACGTAAACATTCGCCAAGTTCAAACTCACGCGCCATCTCTGCCAGGGTATTGCCCCGCACCAGCGTAGCGCGCATGCGGCTCATGTCACCTTCATCCACACGTGGGAAGCGGTGATAAAGCGCATTGGCAATCACATAGCTGAGAATGGAATCGCCAAGAAACTCAAGACGTTCATTGTGCTTACTGCTGGCACTGCGGTGAGTCAATGCTTGCTGCAGTAGTTCCGGATGAGTAAAAGTGTAGCCCAGTTTGCGCTGCAGCTTGTTAATAAGGATGGGGTTCATGCGATTCCAGTTATTCTGTGCGTCTGTAACTCTGCATACGAAACAGGGCTGAGGTTCCAACACGTTCTGTTTCGTTTGCAGTGGCCCCCCGAAAGAGGCCAACCGTGTTGCCCACCGCAGTGGGCATAATGCTTAGTGGATTCCGCCGATGCGACTTAAGCGCACGCCCGTTGGCCACTGTCCTTCTTGTTTCTCAAAGCTCATCCAGATAGCCACCGCTTTACCGACCAGATTCTTCTCAGGCACAAAGCCCCAGTAGCGGCTGTCGGCGCTGTTATCGCGGTTATCGCCCATCATGAAATATTGCCCTTCCGGCACGATCCATGTGGATTGCGGCTGACCCGGCTGCTGATAATACATGCTTGCCTGGCTCTGCGCTTCGTTTACTAACAGGATATCGTGCGTCACCGTGCCCAACGTCTCTTTACGTGTTCCCAGACGCAGGCCGCCCTTCATGGTTTCGCCCTGTGGTGCTTCAAAGAAGCCGTTGCCGGTTTCATTGCCATCAAAGCCGCTGAAGGTTTGAATGAAGCGGCTTGGCTCCACGTTGGTATAGGTGATCGGCAACGCGGTATCGCATTTGCCCGTGCCACAACCCGGGTTTACCGTCAGCGTTTTACTGTAAGGATCAAACACCACTTTGTCGCCCGGCAGACCGATCACACGTTTAATGTAATCGACGCTCGGATCTTTCGGGTATTTAAACACCGCCACATCACCACGCTGCGGATGACCCGTTGGGATCAGCGTGGTTTGAGTAATCGGATCTTTGATTCCGTAAGCAAACTTCTCCACCAGAATAAAATCACCAATCAGCAACGTCGGCATCATGGAACCTGATGGGATCTGGAATGGCTCAAAAATAAATGAGCGAACGATCAGTACCACCGCCAGCACCGGGAACACCGATGCCGCCGTTTCTACCCAGCCTGGCTGAGCCGCCACTTTGGCCAGCGTTTTGCCGTCCAATGTGTTGCCCGCCTGCGCTTGTGCAGCTGCCTGCTTAGCACGACGCGCCGGAGCCCACTTAAAGCGATCGATACACCAGATAACACCCGTTATCAGCGTGGCGATCACCAGAATCAGGGCGAACATATTAGCCATTAAAGTTCCTTATTTGCTGTCTTTACCGACATGCAGAATGGCAAGGAATGCTTCCTGCGGCAGCTCAACGTTGCCGACCTGCTTCATTCGCTTCTTACCGTCTTTCTGCTTCTGCAACAGTTTCTTCTTACGGCTCACGTCACCGCCATAGCATTTCGCCAGGACGTTTTTACGCAGCTGCTTGACCGTTGAGCGAGCGATAATGTGGTTGCCGATTGCCGCCTGAATCGCAATATCGAACTGCTGACGTGGGATCAGATCTTTCATCTTCTCCACGAGGTCGCGGCCACGATACTGAGAGTTATCACGGTGGGTAATCAGCGCCAGCGCATCAACACGTTCTGAGTTAATCATCACGTCGACACGCACCATGTCAGAGGCCTGGAAACGTTTAAAGTTATAGTCCAGCGATGCATAGCCGCGAGACGTTGATTTCAGACGGTCGAAGAAGTCGAGTACCACTTCTGCCATCGGGATTTCATAGGTCAGCGCAACCTGTTTACCGTGGTAAACCATGTTGGTCTGCACACCGCGTTTCTCAATACACAGGGTGATGACGTTGCCGAGGAATTCCTGCGGCAGCAGCATATGACACTCGGCGATCGGTTCGCGCAGTTCTTCAATATTGTTCAGCGGTGGCAGCTTCGAAGGGCTGTCAACATAGACTGTCTGGCCGTCGGTGGTGATGACTTCATAAACTACCGTTGGCGCTGTAGTAATCAGGTCGAGATCGTATTCACGCTCCAGACGTTCCTGAATGATCTCCATGTGCAGCAGACCGAGGAAGCCGATGCGGAAGCCGAAGCCCAGCGCCGTTGAGCTTTCTGGCTCATAGAACAGTGAGGCATCGTTGAGGCTCAGTTTGCCCAGCGCATCACGGAACGCTTCATAGTCATCAGAGCTGATCGGGAACAGGCCAGCATATACCTGTGGCTTCACTTTCTTAAAGCCTGGCAGGACATGTTCAGCAGGATTGCGTTGCAGCGTCAGGGTGTCACCGACTGGCGCGCCCATGATGTCTTTGATAGCGCAAACCAACCAGCCTACTTCACCGCAGTTCAGTTCATTACGGTCAACCTGTTTCGGTGTAAAGATGCCTAAGCGATCAGCGTTATAGGTCTGACCGGTGCTCATCACCTTCACTTTGTCGCCTTTGCGCAGCGTACCGTTCTTGATACGAATCAGTGACACAACGCCCAGGTAGTTATCGAACCATGAGTCGATGATCAGCGCCTGCAGTGGGCCTTCCGGATCACCTTCCGGTGGTGGGATATCACGCACCAGACGCTCAAGCACATCCGGAACGCCAACGCCGGTTTTCGCCGAGCAGCGCACGGCATCAGCCGCATCAATACCCACGATATCTTCAATCTCTTCCGCCACGCGCTCAGGATCGGCCGCAGGCAAGTCGATTTTGTTCAGAACCGGTACCACTTCCAGATCCATTTCCATTGCGGTGTAGCAGTTCGCCAGCGTCTGTGCTTCAACGCCCTGACCTGCATCGACCACCAGCAAAGCCCCTTCACAAGCCGCTAAAGAGCGGGAAACTTCATAGGAGAAGTCAACGTGGCCGGGAGTATCGATAAAATTGAGCTGGTAAGTTTCACCGTTCAGCGCTTTGTAATCGAGCGTGACGCTTTGCGCTTTAATGGTAATGCCGCGCTCGCGCTCCAGATCCATAGAATCCAGAACCTGCGCCGCCATCTCACGATCGCTGAGGCCACCACAAATCTGAATCAAGCGGTCAGAGAGCGTTGATTTGCCGTGGTCGATGTGTGCGATGATGGAGAAATTTCGTATGTGCTTCATTTATATGAATATCTTCACGTAAAAAATCAGTGGAAAACTTGAGCACAGACACATTCAGGAAAGTGAGCTTTACCCGGAATCCTGTCAGCCTCATTAATGACGACGCATATTACACTGTTAACGCCGCGCGTTAAAGAATGGAACTGTGGGGAATCGCAACAGATTTCAGCGGGTAAGCCTAAATGAAAAAGCCGCGCATTGCGCGGCCCTGGCAGGGATCAACCTTCATTTTCTATGCGCATGGCATCGGGCGGTAACGCAACGCTGAGGATGATCGGCTGAAAGGCTTCCCGATGACCGAACACGCTGGAAACCCCTTTAGCCACAATAAAGCCACCGATGCCGCCTAACAGCGCACCGCAGGCCGCCGCCAGATCGCTGTGGAACAGCATCTGAAACAGACCTGCGACTAAAAACAGGCCAAACAGCGGCGTCATGTAAACCAGCAGCGCTGAACCCAGCAGACTGCTTTCACGGATACCCAATTCAATGCGCTGTCCGGGCTGTAAAGGCTCCGGGCTGGCAATGGTCATGACATGAGCATTTTTCGGCCCAAGTTGATTGAGCGCGTGGCTGCCGCAGCCTTTGCGGGCTGAACAGCTGTTACAGGAGGTTTTCGCTTCCGAGTGCAGCGTGGCAATGCCTTTTTCCCACGCCACCACGGTGGCCCATTCTCTCATCATTTTTGTGCACCTGAATCTATGCTGTCCGCGATACGTTTGGCCGTTGCAGGCGGTAATTCGCCCACCACGGTGATTTCACGATTATCGCGCACTTCTGTCTGCACCGTACGACGCCCAGTGCGCAATGACTGCGGCACACTGCTTTTATCGGCAGGCGTAATGTTGATAGCAAAGCTAAATAAGCCATCGCTGTACAGACGAGATTCTACGGTTTTATTCATGGCTGGCATATCGCGGCGACTCTGCGAAATCAGTGTCATACCCGCTGGCAACCAGCCTGGCTGCCAGCTGAGCTGCACTTTATCGCCCGCTGGTAATGACAGCGTTGGCGGCAGATTGGCTTTTTCCAGCCCCTGCATCAGATTACGCACGCCTTCATCCACCGCAAAGCTGATGACACGGAACTGCTCCAGCGTTTCACCATCACGATCCAGCAAATCAATGCGTAGCGGCAATTTAGTATCAACATCCAGCCACACGACATAGCTGTAGCGCGTGCCATCACGCGACACGATGCGCACCACTTCGCACATTTGATCGGCCATACGTGAACGTCCTACCGGAATAAAATCGTAGGCATCACCAAGGCGGGAGAAATCAGCAAACATCAATGCAGGCAGCGCATCAATAATGTGATTGCCCGGTAGTGAGAAAGGATCAAGTCCAGGCTCAAAGTAGCTGATGTCATTGCCACGTTGAATCACTTCACGACGCGGCCCATCCATCTGCAACAGTTGGGCAAAGATACGATTATCGATAACTGCATGACGATAGCGCAGAGATTCAATGCCAAGACGAGAGACATTGATGTAGGCGAATTCGTAGTTGAGGTTCTGGCTTGCCTGCTCCATCTGCTGTAACAACGCCCCGGAAGCAGATGTCTGCGCCGGGGCGGTGGAGGACCAAAGCAGGCTGCCTGCCAGCAGGCTAACGGCACACCAAAGTTGCTTCATTACTGCTGTTGAGTTCCTAACGACTGATTTCCGGGAACATTAGCTTGCGCCTGCTGTGGATCATTCTTTTCATCGAACTGGACCTGATCAGCATGCAGACGGCGTTGCAGTTCATAGTCCTGCAGCATGGCATTCACACGACGACGCTGTTCCTGTACCTGCTGGTTAGAGCTATTGGTGTCAAACGCGTCAGAAGGGACGCCAAGACTGACAGGAGAAGCTTTACCCATCATCGGCAGCGTATTAAACGCTGGAGAATCTGAGGTTTCCGTTGCACTGCTGCCAGGCTGAGTATTGTAGTGCTGAACACCGACAATCACCGCCAGCGAGACACAGGCAGCCACACCAATCTGCGCCAGTTGTGCAGTCCAGGTGCCGCCACGACGCCAGAACGGCATTTTCTCCCAGCGTGATGGCTCAGGCTGCGCTTCAGGAATCAGCGGAGTCACTTTACGCAATGGCTCATTTTCAATGGCCGCTGCAACGCGTGCGGAGATATCAAAATGCAGCACTTCACCGACATCACCTCGTAAGGTGTCGCGGATTAGATGGTAGCTCTCCCAGCTTTTTTGAAGATCTGCATCCTTCGACAACGACGCCAGCAGCTCGTTATCGAGAGTTTCACCATCCATTAAAGCGGAAAGTTTTTCTTTCTGCATGCTTTGGTACCCTTCCAGTAGCCGTTATCACTGACGTTGGATAAGCGGTTGAACTTTATTATCAATGGCCTCTCGGGCACGGAAGATACGCGAACGAACCGTACCCACCGGGCAATCCATGATGGCGGCAATCTCTTCGTAACTTAAACCATCCAACTCCCTGAGGGTGATGGCCATACGCAGATCTTCGGGAAGCGCCTCAATGGTCCGAAAAACAATTTGTTTCAGTTCCTCTGACAACATTAAGTTCTCAGGGTTCGAAATTTCTTTTAATGCTCCCGCACTTTCGAAATTTTCTGCATCGATAGCATCCACATCGCTAGATGGCGGACGACGCCCCTGAGCCACTAAATAGTTTTTTGCTGTATTCACCGCAATGCGGTACAGCCATGTATAAAAGGCGCTATCGCCACGGAAAGATTCCAGTGCGCGATACGCTTTAATAAAGGATTCCTGAACCACATCAGGCACATCGCCTGAAGGGACATAACGTGAAACCAGGCTCGCCACTTTATGCTGGTATCGAATCACCAGTAAATTAAATGACTTTTGATCTCCCTTCTGAACCCGCTCAACGAGAACCTGATCCGTTAACTGCTCGCTCATCCGAGGTAATGTCTCCCCAAATCTCTTTTTATGCGTAAGTGAACTGCCAGCACATCTCATTGTTCTGAGCAAGCATGCGCTTAGAGTCATATGTTGGCCTGAAGTTCACCACGACCAGATATTTTCCGTATCGGAACCACGACATCATTGTTGTTGATTGTCTTTCAGTGTAGCGACTGGCTACGCCGTTGGCGTCATTTACGGCACCGATAATCGCTGGGAGAGTACCCTATGACGCCCTAATTTTCACCTTTATTACCTGAATTTTCAGAGTGTTTGGTATAAAAAACACGATGTGCTTATTTTCGGACATAACTTACTGAAATCGCGTGATTATGTCGCCGCTCTGGATAATTTTACCGCGTAATTTGTTCAAAATACTTCACAGGACCGGCTTCCAGGCTTATGCTCGGGAAACCTTTTGTTTAGTAAATTAAACACCATGACATCGAATCCTGATTACCAATGTGATGTGTTAATTGTGGGTAGCGGTGCTGCAGGCCTCTCTCTGGCGCTGCGACTGGCACCCTATTACCAGGTGACCGTGTTAAGCAAAGCACAGGTGAACGAAGGTTCGACGCTGTATGCCCAGGGCGGTATCGCTGCGGTGTTTGATGAAACAGACAGCATTGAATCTCACGTCGAAGACACATTAATTGCCGGTGCAGGCTTATGTGAGCGCGAAACCGTTAGCTTTATCGCCAGCAATGCGCGCCATTGCGTGCAGTGGTTGATTGATAATGGCGTGGCGTTTGATAAAGAGCCGCAGAATGATGGTGAAGCACGTTACCATCTGACGCGCGAAGGCGGACACAGCCATCGTCGGATTCTGCACAGCGCCGATGCCACTGGCCGCGCGGTGGAAACCACACTGGTGAGCCAGGCGCTGAGCCATCCCAACATCCGCATTATTGAACGCACTAACGCTGTTGATTTAATTCTTTCCGACAAACTGGGTCTGCCGGGTAAGCGTCGGGTGGTGGGTGCGTGGATCTGGAACCGCAATCGCGAACAGGTGGAAACCTGTCGTGCTCGCGCGGTGGTACTGGCCACTGGCGGTGCAGCAAAAGTGTATCAGTACACCACCAACCCGGATGTGGCCTCTGGTGATGGTATTGCGATGGCATGGCGTGCTGGCTGCCGTGTCGCCAATCTGGAATTCAATCAGTTCCACCCCACCTGTCTGTTCCATCCTCAGGCACAGAACTTTTTGCTCACGGAAGCGTTGCGCGGCGAAGGCGCATGGCTGTTGCGCCCGGATGGTACCCGTTTTATGCCTGATTTTGACGAGCGCGCTGAACTGGCCCCGCGCGATATCGTGGCGCGCGCTATCGATCATGAAATGAAGCGTTTAGGTGTCGATTGCATGTATCTGGATATCAGCCATCAGCCAGAGAGTTTTGTCCGCGCGCACTTCCCAATGATCTACGAGAAATTGCTGACCTTCGGACTGGACCTGACCAAACAGCCAATTCCCATCGTGCCTGCCGCGCACTACACCTGCGGCGGCGTGATGGTGGATCAGCAGGGCCGCACCGATGTCGATGGGCTGTATGCCATTGGTGAAGTGAGCTACACCGGCCTGCACGGTGCCAATCGTATGGCATCGAATTCTTTGCTGGAGTGTCTGGTATATGGCTGGTCTGCGGCGGAGGACATGATTCGCCGCTTGCCGGATGTTGCCGCCGTCGAGCAACTGCCGGCCTGGGATGAAAGCCGGGTCGATGACGCGGACGAACGCGTAGTGATTCAGCACAACTGGCATGAACTGCGCCTGTTCATGTGGGATTACATGGGAATTGTGCGCACCACCAAAAGGCTTGAGCGCGCACTGCGCAGAATTAATTTACTGCAGCAGGAGATCGATGAGTATTACGCGCATTTCCGCCTCTCCAATA
Organism: Pantoea sp. ME81; assembly: GCF_903970985.1. Classification (NCBI taxonomy): domain Bacteria; kingdom Pseudomonadati; phylum Pseudomonadota; class Gammaproteobacteria; order Enterobacterales; family Erwiniaceae; genus Pantoea; species Pantoea sp. ME81. The sequence continues at coordinate 19,655 of NZ_CAJCKS010000014.1, forward strand.
ACCTGCTGGAATTACGCAATCTGGTGCAGGTGGCGGAGTTGATGGTGCGCTGTGCGCTGGAACGCAAAGAGAGCCGCGGCCTGCACTATACGCCTGATTATCCCGATCAACTCCCGGAAGCTTTACCGACTCAACTCCAGCCAGAGCATTATCGGAACAGATAGAAATCACTCACCAGACTCAGCCAGTCAGCCGAATAGCTCTTATCTTCATCACGAATGGCGAGACGTTCCAGCAACGTTTCGCCTGCCGTGGGCGAGAAACCTAACACCAGACGATTCGGCGGACGATGCGCGTAAGCCGCCACGTCGTAGCGATACCGCAGATGCCAGCCTTCAGCCAGCGCCAGTGGAATAAGATTTTCTCCCGCATCTTCGGGCAGCACCACGCAAAAAATCCCCTCTTCTTCAATTAGCTGAGCGGCACAACGCAATAGCGTGGGATGATCAAGTGTGGTGGTACTGCGCGCGCTATCACGCTCTGCGCTGGCTGACGCCGTTCCCGGCGCAAAAAAAGGCGGATTGCTGACGATCAGGGAGTAGCGTTTTTCCGATTGCTCGCTCCAGCTGACGATGTCCTGTTGATGTACAGTGATGCGATCGGCCCAGGGAGAAGCCTGCACGTTTTCCTCAGCCTGGCTAGCCGCACTGGTTTCCAGCTCGACGGCATCCAGCATCACCTGTTGTGGCGTACGCTGTGCCAGCATCAGCGCAATCAATCCGCTGCCGCAGCCAATATCCAGAATTCGTCGCGCGCCTGCCACTGGCGCCCAGGCACCCAGTAACACGCCATCGGTGCCGACTTTCATCGCGCAGCGGTCATGCGCCACGAAAAATTGCTTAAAGGTAAAACCATCTTTTCTTAACATTGCCCGCGTCTGCGGCTGGTCCTGAGACATACTTCACTACCGTTGAATTATCTACTGCGGGGAGTGTAACGTGGTCGTGAGGGGAATTCACCTTCACCTGCTGCACACAAACAGATGAAGATTATGTCTGTTCTGTCTATAATCAGCGCCCCAAACTGAGGTAGACCATGACCGTAACCACATTCTCCGAATTCGAACTCGACGAAAGCCTGCTGCAAGCGCTGCAGGAAAAAGGCTTCACGCGCCCCACTGCCATTCAGGCTGAGACCATTCCTGCCGCGCTGGAAGGCCGTGACGTTCTGGGTTCGGCGCCAACCGGAACGGGGAAAACCGCTGCTTTTCTGCTGCCCGCTTTACAGCATCTGCTCGACTTCCCACGCAAAAAATCGGGCCCGCCACGTATTTTGATCCTCACGCCAACCCGCGAACTGGCGATGCAGGTTGCCGATCACGCACGTGAGTTGGCTAAACACACGCACCTGGATATCGCTACCATCACCGGTGGTGTGGCTTATATGAACCACGCCGAAGTTTTCAGCGAAAACCAGGACATCGTGGTGGCCACCACCGGCCGCCTGCTGCAGTACATCAAAGAAGAAAACTTTGACTGCCGCGCGGTTGAAACACTGATTCTGGATGAGGCCGACCGCATGGTCGACATGGGCTTCGCGCAGGATATTGAAACCATCGCAGCGGAAACCCGCTGGCGCAAACAGACGCTGCTGTTCTCCGCCACGCTGGAAGGCGAGAACATCAAAGATTTTGCCGAGCGTCTGCTGAACGATCCGGTATCAATTGAAGCGGATCCCAGCAAAAGCGAACGCAAGAAGATTCAACAGTGGTTTTATCGTGCTGACAACCTTGAGCACAAAACCAAGCTGCTGGTGCACCTGTTAAAACAGCCTGAAGCCAAGCGCGTGGTGGTGTTTGTGCGTAAGCGTGAGCGCCTGCATGAACTGGTGACCTGGCTGCACGAAGCCGGCATTCGTACCAGCTATCTTGAAGGTGAGATGGTGCAGGTAAACCGCAATGAAGCGATTAAGCGTATAAACGAAAATCGCGTCAACGTGATGATTGCGACCGATGTTGCGGCACGCGGTATCGACATTGATGACGTCACTCACGTCATCAACTATGACCTGCCTCTTACTGCCGATATCTACTTGCACCGCATTGGTCGTACGGCGCGAGCTGGACGTAAAGGCACGGCGATTTCGTTGGTAGAGGCACATGACCATGTGCTGCTGGGTAAAATTACCCGCTATATCAACGAGCCGATCAAAGCGCGCATCATTGAAGAACTGCGCCCGGAATCACGTGCGCCAAGTGCTAAAGTGACAGGAAAACCGTCGAAAAAAGCCCTTGCGAAGCGTAAAGAGCGCAAAGAGAAAGAAGCTGAAAAACCGCGTGTTAAACAACGTCATCGCGACACCAAAAATGTCGGTAAACGTCGTAAGGCCAGCGGCAGCAGCACACCAGAGAGCGGTGCAGAATAAATCAGCACGCACTCAATAAAGCGCCTCTGATGAGGCGTTTTTTTTATCTTTAGCCTGCCAAAATAACGCTTCGGTTATATTTTTGCTGTGAATCCCCTTTCCGGCATTCCCTTTCAGGATCGATAAAGACAAAAAAGCCGCGCCGAAGGGTATCGGCGCGGCCTGGATTGCTGTGTGACTTTTCGTCAGCCGATCAATTACAGACTTTCAGTGAAAGTACGGGTAATCACATCGCGCTGCTGTTCAGGGGTAAGCGCATTAAAGCGCACCGCATAACCAGACACACGAATGGTCAGTTGCGGATATTTTTCCGGATGCTTAACCGCATCTTCTAAGGTTTCGCGACGCAGCACGTTGACGTTCAGGTGCTGGCCCCCTTCAATACGCACCTCGGGTTTCTGCTCCAGCGGGATTTCGCGGTAAGCAATGTCTCCCAAATCGCTGATCGCAACGATCTGATCTTCCGTGAAATCGCCTTTTGCACACAGGCAGCGAGCTTCCGCTTTCTCATCATCCAGCAACCAGAATGAGTTCAGCAGTTGTGGGTTATTGGCCTGAGTAATTTGAATACCGGTAATCATAGTGACCTCCAGGGCTTAAATGCGCGATGTTTCCTATCACGCGGTGTATCCATTGATCTGACACATTGATATACCACCGGGGATTTGCCGCCGTTTTGACCTGTATCAATTATGCTGGCAAGCGAAGTGCGCTTTATCGCTAACAAATTGATTTACAACCATTACGTATGAAAACTTTTTCTGTATTTTTTCAAATTATTTTTACCCTTCTGCTGCCGTGTCCGACACGTTAAGCTAGGCGCAAAATTTTGCAGGGAGTTAACGATGGCTGAGAAGCTGACCTGGCACGACGTGCTAGCTGAAGAGAAAGAAAAACCTTACTTCGTCGAAACGTTAAAAGCAGTAGCCAATGAACGTGCCGCAGGTGTGACCGTGTATCCGCCGCAAAAAGACGTGTTCAATGCCTTCCGTCTGACGGAACTGGGTGACATCAAGGTGGTGATTCTGGGTCAGGATCCCTACCACGGCCCGAATCAGGCGCACGGTCTGGCGTTCTCCGTGCTTCCCGGCGTGCCCACGCCTCCTTCACTGCTGAATATGTACAAAGAATTGGAGCAGGATATTGCGGGCTTTACGCGCCCACAGCACGGCTTCCTCGAAAGCTGGGCCACACAAGGTGTGATGCTGCTGAACACGGTGCTAACGGTAGAAGCCAGCAAAGCGCATTCCCACGCGCGATTCGGCTGGGAAACCTTTACGGACAATGTGATAAGCGCGATCAATCAACATCGTGAAGGCGTGATTTTCCTGCTGTGGGGTTCGCATGCGCAGAAGAAAGGCAGCATTATCGATACGCAACGTCACCATGTTTTGAAAGCGCCGCATCCCTCACCGCTTTCCGCCCATCGCGGCTTTTTTGGCAGTAAGCACTTCTCGCAGGCGAACGCGCTGTTAATCCAGTCGGGCCAGACGCCCATCGACTGGATGCCTGTCCTGCCTTAGAAATAAAAACGGCCGCAATCAGCGGCCGTTTTTTTAATCAGCAGGGTAATCAGCCTTTGGCTTTGGTTACTGCCACCATCGCTGGGCGCAACAGGCGGCCATTAAGGGTATAACCACGCTGCATCACCATCAGTACATGGTTCGGTGCCATGTCTTCTGATTCAATCATCGACATCGCCTGATGCACATCCGGGTTGAATGGCACGTTGGTTTCCCCGACCACTTCAACACCATACTTACGCACGGCACCCAGCAGGGATTTCAGCGTCAGTTCGATGCCTTCAATCATCGAAGCCAGTTCGGTGTTCTCTTTATCAGCTACTTCCAGCGCGCGCTCGAGGCTATCAATCACTGGCAGCAGTTCGTTGGCAAATTTTTCCAGCGCAAACTTGTGCGCTTTTTCCACATCCATTTCGGCACGGCGACGGATGTTCTCAATCTCCGCCTGAGCGCGCAGCTGTGCTTCACGCACGCCACCTTGCGACTGGGCTAATTCCGCTTCCAGTTGCGCGATACGCTCATCACGCGGATCCACCTCAGTTGCCGTCTCTGCGTCCACGTGCTGCTGATCCTGTTGAATTTCGTCTGAGACTTGCTCGTTAGGGGTGTTCTGTTCTTTACTACTCATGAATTTCTCCGCGTTTTGCACATTCATCTCGCTGGTTGGCTTATTATGGGGATCAGTTCGACGGATTCAAGTGAACCCATCACATTGCCTGGCCGTTTTGGCTTATGAGGAACACGCGCTAAATGAACAAACACTTTAACTGCATTGGGATTGTCGGCCATCCGCGCCATCCTACTGCGTTAACCACCCATGAAATGCTCTGGCGCTGGCTGACAGCAAAAGGCTATGAGGTGATCGTCGAGCAGCAGATTGCGCGCGAACTAAATTTGAAAGATGTGGAAACCGGCAGCCTGGCCGAAATTGGCCAACGCGCCGATTTAGCCGTAGTGGTGGGCGGTGACGGCAATATGCTGGGCGCCGCGCGCGTGCTGGCACGTTATGACATCAAAGTGATTGGTATTAACCGCGGTAATCTCGGTTTTCTCACCGATCTCGACCCGGATAATGCCCAGCAACAGCTCGATGACGTACTGCAGGGCGAATACTTTGTCGAAAGCCGTTTCCTGCTGGAGGCGCAGGTGTGCAAAGAAGCGTGCTCGCCGCGGATCGGAAGTGCCATTAATGAAGTGGTGCTGCATCCGGGGAAAGTGGCGCACATGATTGAATTCGAGGTGTATATCGATGAGGTCTTTGCGTTTTCCCAGCGTTCGGATGGCTTAATCATCTCGACGCCCACTGGTTCCACCGCCTATTCCCTCTCAGCGGGCGGCCCGATTCTCACGCCATCACTGGATGCCATCGCCATTGTGCCCATGTTCCCGCACACACTTTCTGCCCGCCCGCTGGTGATCAACAGCAGCAGCACCATTCGACTGCGTTTCTCATCTCTGCGTAGCGACCTGGAGATCAGCTGCGATAGCCAGATTGCACTGCCTATTCAGGAAGGAGAAGATGTGTTGATTCGCCGTAGCGCGCATCATCTCAACCTGATCCATCCTAAAAATTACAATTATTTTAATACGTTAAGCTCAAAACTGGGCTGGTCAAAAAAATTGTTCTGAAAATCACCGCCAGCCACTTTACTGTATAAAAAACCAGTTTATACTGTATGAAAAACCATATCTGTTTTTACATACAGGTGATTTCATGCTGGCACAACTGACCATCAGTAACTTTGCTATCGTTCGTGAACTGGAGATCGACTTTCATCGTGGGATGACAGCGATCACGGGGGAAACCGGCGCAGGTAAATCCATCGCAATCGATGCGCTGGGCCTGTGCCTGGGCGGCCGCTCTGAAGCAGATATGGTGCGTCAGGGTGCCAGTCGTGCCGATATCTGCGCGCGTTTCCAACTCAAAGCCTCACCTTCTGCACAGCGCTGGCTGATGGAGAATCAGCTCGATGAAGGCAACGAATGCCTGCTGCGCCGCGTGATCAGTGCCGATGGCCGCTCTCGTGGCTTCATCAATGGCACTTCGGTGCCGCTGTCACAACTGCGTGAACTCGGACAGCTGCTGATTCAAATCCACGGCCAGCATGCGCACCAGCTGCTGCTCAAGCCAGACCACCAAAAACATCTGCTGGATGCTTATGCGGCTCATGATGACCTGCTTGATGAGATGCGTCAGCACTACCAGCGCTGGCATCAAAGCTGTCGTGCGCTGGCTCAGCATCAGCAGCTGTCACAGGAGCGTGAAGCACGCCGTGAACTGCTGCAATATCAGCTGAAAGAACTGAATGAATTTGCCCCGCAGCCGGGCGAATTTGAGCAGATTGATGAAGAGTACAAACGCCTCGCCAACAGCGGCCAACTGCTCTCTACGAGTCAGCAGGCACTGCAAATTCTCGCCGATAGCGATGACACTAACCTGCAAAGCTTGCTGTATAGCGCGCGCAATATGCTCGGCGAATTAGTATCGCTGGATGACAAAGTGAGCGGCGTGTTCAATTTGCTGGAAGAGGCAGCGATTCAACTGAGTGAGGCCAGCGACGAGCTGCGCCACTATTGTGAACGTCTGGATCTCGATCCCAATCGTCTGCATGAACTGGAACAACGTCTGTCACGCCAGATTGCCCTCTCACGTAAACATCATGTGTCACCTGAAACCTTGCCGGTGCTGTATCAGCAGCTGCTGGACGAAGCAGAACAACTGTCGCAGCAAGAGAGCGATCAGGAAACATTACAAAACGAAGTGGGTTCACACCATCTGGCGGCGGTGGCCTGCGCGGAAAAACTGCATCAGCTGCGTGAACAGGCGGCGCATGAACTTAGCCAGCTGATCACCCAGAGCATGCGTACTCTGTCGATGCCGCACGGTCAGTTTGCCATTGAGCTGGAGTTCAAAGCCGATCAACTCACGGCAGATGGTGCTACACGCATTGATTTCCGCGTGACCACTAACCCAGGTCAACCGTTGCAACCACTCGGCAAAGTGGCATCAGGGGGTGAGCTGTCGCGTATTGCGCTGGCGATTCAGGTGATCACCGCACAGAAAATGGAAACGCCGGCCATGATCTTCGATGAAGTGGATGTCGGTATCAGTGGCCCAACGGCTGCGGTGGTCGGTCAGATGCTGCGTCAACTCGGCGAATCCACCCAGGTAATGTGTGTGACGCACTTGCCGCAGGTTGCCGGTTGTGGACATCAGCACTTCTACGTCAGCAAAGAGACCGATGGCGAGATGACCGAAACCCATATGCAGCCGCTGGATAAACGAGCCCGCCTGCAGGAACTGGCACGTTTGTTAGGCGGTAGCGAAGTCACGCGCAACACGCTGGCCAACGCAAAAGAACTTTTAGCAGCCTGATTCCGCACTTTTTTCTGGCCTGGTGGTCATATGCTTGCTCTGTAGAGGTTTCCAATAGGACAAAGGTTTATTATCATCGGCAGTTATATCGCCATAATAAAGCCTGCCGTAAGCAGAGTTCAGAATTTGATGGCAACAAAACAGCCTGACAAAAGGCGTTTGGCCCCAGAAAAGGAATGTATAGATGCGCTGTAAAACGCTGACTGCCGCGGCAGTGGTAATGTTGATGATGACCGCCGGATGTTCCACCCTTGAGCGCGTTGTATATCGTCCGGATATCAATCAGGGCAATTACCTGGTCGCCAACGATGTTTCGAAGATTCACACCGGCATGACGCAGCAGCAGGTTGCCTACACTCTCGGCACACCGATGATGCACGATCCGTTTGGCAGCAATGTCTGGTATTACGTGTTCCGTCAGGAACCGGGCCATGAAGGCGTGAAGCAGCAAACCCTGACGCTGACCTTTGACAGCAACGGTACGCTGACCAATATCGATAACAAACCGAAACTCACTGGCAAAGAAGGCTAAGTGATCGGCAACAAAAAAGGCGCTTAAGCGCCTTTTTTGTATCTGCGATTCCGCTATTTGTTGCTCGCCGAGCGTTCTGCTCGCTGGCGACGCATCTCTTTAGGATCCGCAATCAGTGGACGATAAATCTCCACGCGGTCACCATCCTGAACCACATCACCCAACTTTACTGGCCGGCTGAAAATACCCACCTTGTTGCTGGAAAGGTCGATGTCTTTACGCAGTGATAACAAGCCCGAAGCTTTAATCGCCTCCTCTACGGTCGCACCCTCTTCCAGGGTTACCGAACGCAAATACTGCTTTTCAGGCAGCGCATAGACGATCTCAACGGTGATATCAGGCACGATAAACCTCTTTCGCACGCTGACTGAACGCTTGCACCATGCTATTGGCCAATTCTTTAAAGATACGCCCAAAGGCCATTTCAACTAGCATGTTGGTGAATTCGAAGTCGAGGCTCAGCTCCACTTTGCAGGCATCATCACCCAGTGACGTGAAGTGCCATCCGCCGGTCAGCTTGCGGAACGGACCATCAACCAGCTGCATTAAAATGCTCTGATTGCTGATCAGGGTATTACGGGTGGTAAAGGTTTTACTGATGCCCGCTTTCGAGACATCTACCGCTGCCGTCATCTGATTTCCGCTGTTATCCAGCACGCGACTGCCGGTGCAGCCCGGAAGAAACTGAGGATAAGCGTCCACATCATTCACGAGCTGATACATCTGCTCAGCGCTATAGGGGACCAACGCCGAACGGCTAATCTGGGCCATAATGGTTCCTGTTCATCACAAAACCGTTGAATAATACCATTTTCGGACACCAAACAAAATTCACGGGTTTGCCAGCTGTGCTAAAATAGCGTGTTTTTTACCGCCCCCAGGACAGGGGGATGCGCCCACAGACTGAGTGATGTAGACTACGCCGCACTATGACAAAGAAAAAAGCTCACAAACCCGGTTCAGCCACTATTGCCCTCAACAAACGCGCTCGCCACGAATACTTCATTGAAGAAGAGTTCGAAGCGGGGATGTCGCTACAGGGATGGGAAGTTAAATCACTCCGCGCCGGTAAAGCCAATATCAGCGACAGCTACATTTTGCTGCGCGATGGCGAAGCCTATCTGTTCGGTTCCACTTTCCAGCCGCTGGCGGTTGCCTCTACGCACGTGGTGTGTGACCCCACGCGTAGCCGCAAGCTGTTGCTGAAGCAGCGCGAACTCGATTCGCTTTACGGCCGTGTCAACCGCGAAGGCTTCACGGTGGTTGCATTGTCGATGTACTGGAAAAACGCCTGGGCCAAGCTGAAGATCGGCGTGGCGCGCGGTAAGAAAGAACACGATAAGCGTAACGATGTGAAAGATCGCGAATGGCAGATGGATAAAGCACGTATTATGAAGAATTCAAAGCGTTAAGCACTGGATTCAACCGTCACTTTTCTGTAGTATAAGAAGTTCTTGGGGCTGATTCTGGACTCGACGGGATTGTGAAGCCTTAGGTGCATGTCGAGGGGCGGTTTGCCTCGTTAAAAGCCGCAAAAAAATAGTCGCAAACGACGAAAACTACGCTTTAGCAGCTTAATAACCTGCCAAGAGCCCTCTCTCCCTAGCTTCCGCTCTTAAGACGGGGATCAAGAGAGGTCAAACCCAAAAGAGATCGTGTGGATGCCTTGCCTGGGGTTGAAGCACTAAATCTAATCAGGCTAGTTTGTCAGTGGCGTGTCTGTCCGCAGCTGGCCGGCGAATGTAAAGACTGACTAAGCATGTAGTACCGACGGTGTAGTAATTTCGGACGCGGGTTCAACTCCCGCCAGCTCCACCAAAATTCTTTCGCGGCGATACCAGAATCGTCCGCTTAAGTCCTGAAAGCCCGCACGGCGCAAGCCCTGCGGGCTTTTTTGTGTCTATCGTTTTCAAGTGAGAATTGTTGGGAATGGTTCTGTCATTGAGCTTGGTTAAGCCAGGCACCACTGAGCTCAGATAACCTTATTGTGGCAGCCCTGAATAACTGAATTTATTCCTACCGTTGATTTGTGCGCGATTTCAGATATATGAATTTTCCTAAAGATTTTCTGGCAACTAAGGTTATTCTTTGTTCAAATCGGTCACGGAGATTGCCTGATGGACATCACTAGCCTGAATTTACAATCAAGACTTGAAATAGTCCTGACCAAAGCTGCGGCTCGGTTGCCTTACGAAATGGGACAGCAGCTTCTTGCAATGATTAGTCCTCAGGTATTGGCAACAATGGCAGCGATAGTGATTGTCTGGGCCGGTGCGCATTTTTTTGGAATTGGTGAAATTGCAGATGTCATTCTGTTGATTGTGGGGTGGGCTGCTGTAGGTGGTGTGGCGCTTGAAGCCGGGAAGAAGCTGTATGATTTTGCTATCAAAACTAACAATGCTCGCAATGAGGCAGATCTCGATGTGGCGGCAGAAAATTTGGCTGATGCTATAACTCTGATCGGCGTTGATGCTGTTCTGGCTGTTTTATTAAAGAAAAAACCGGGGGATACCTTTAAAATTCCTTTTAAGGGAAAATCCATGCCCAGATACAGTAATGATATTGGTAAACGCATGAGCCTGCCGAGAAATGGCGGATGGCGCTATACTCCAAAAATAAAAATAACTAAACATAAAGATGTTATCCAGGGTGCAACAAAGCCCTGGGGTGATGCTGTAGTTGGTCGTAATTATTATCCGGGGGCAATGTCGAAAGATGAGGCGCACTTGAAAATGCTTACGACACTTTACCATGAGCAGGTGCACATGTTTATTGCTCCAAAATTTTACTTACTAAGAGAACTCAGGGTCTTTATGCGTCAAAGCGCCTATAATAAGTCATTTATTTTACGTTATCTTGAAGAAGCGTTTGCAGAGACTATTGGCTTATTAAGGGCGCGAGGCATGCATCGTGAATATATTGTCGAGGGTTTTAAATTCCCATTAGGCAACACTTATGAGATAACTTTTTCATTTTTAAGAAATGAAGCGAAAGGAATCCTTTTAGGCCCAGTGGTTGTTGGTGGATTGATGTACACAGTGTGGTACGGAGCGCAACGATGATTTCTAAAGAAAAAGCGATACAGATAGCGAAAGAATATGCTCAAAAAAGTGAAAAAGGGTGGGATGAGAAATACCATGAAGCAGAGAAGACCATTTTAAGTGGTGAGCCAGCCTGGATCATTTCCACTTCAGACATAAAATACAATGACGAACTTCCGTGGATGATGGAACATTTCCCGAATCCTGTCTATTACTATATTAGCATGGTTGACGGTATCTGCATTGCTATAGGAAACAGAAGAAATGAATTTCAAAGAACTGACGGGAAATAAAATATCAACGCTTAATCCAATAACTTCACAAAAAAATAATTTGCACATTAGACGTGCTTATAGCACCTGGATAATGAGTTTAATTTAAAAAATAAATTACCACCAACTCGTAAAATATAACTCACAACCTCACCAAACCATTAGCAATATAATTGTAAGCACTAATAGTTAATTTACTTGTTGCAACCAAATTTCATATAACTGACTATCGTCACTAAATCCCTCCCCTTCTGTCTGATGTAAAATACGAACAAGCCTCCATATTCATTTTTGTGCGTTTTTAGTTATGGAGGCTGAATATCTGATGCACAAATCTTTTCAGTTAAGGATATAAGAAAAAACATGCCGTTACCGTCTTAGCAGGCTCGATGCTTTTAATTAAGGTGCTATTCAATTTGATGACGTAACTAGCCATGCTCAGGATCTTTGGATTTTGGCTCCATCGATGGTACCAGAGCCATGCGATGGAGTCCCAGGAGCCGTAAGGTGAAACCCTTACGGGCTTTTTTGTGCCAGTGGTTTTGTGGGATGATGTACCAGGCCTCTGCAACTATCGATGCTCGTTTGGTTTTTCCCATGTAACTCACCATGTTCTTGATGCGGAAAGCCTCTTAAATAAGGTATAAAGCCGCATGAAAATTCCAAACCGAATCCAACCGCTGGTCGATGACGGCCTGATTGATAACGTGCTTCAGCGCTTGAAGAGCGGCAAAGAAGCTGACGTTTACACTGTCATGTGCGGCGGCAAAGTCCAGTGCGCTAAAGTCTACAAAGAAGCTTCTCAGCGCAGCTTTAAGCAGGCCGTGCAATATCAGGAGGGGCGCAAAGTTCGCAACTCCCGTAGCGCGCGTGCCATGCAAAAAGGCTCCAAATTCGGACGCAAGCAGCAAGAGGAAGTCTGGCATACCGCAGAAGTCGACGCGCTGTTCCGCCTGGCCAAAGCCGGCGTTCGCGTGCCTGAACCTTACATGTGCCTCGACGGTGTACTGTTGATGGAGCTGGTCACTGATGCAGATGGCGCAGTAGCTCCACGACTAAGCGATGTGATTTTGTCACAAGAGGAAGCTCTGACTGATTTCGCCACCATGATTCGCAATATCGTACGCATGTTGTGTGCCGGCATTGTGCATGGCGATCTGTCAGAGTTTAACGTGTTGCAAGATGAGCATGGCCCAGTGATCATCGACCTGCCTCAAGCGGTGGATGCTTCAGCAAACAACCACGCCGAATCAATGTTCGAGCGCGATGTGAATAATATCACCGAATATTACGGTCAGTTTGCCCCACAGATTTTAGAAACGCGTTATGCGAAAGAAATCTGGCAGCTATTTGAAGACGGTAAGCTAACGCCTGAAACCGTTTTAACCGGTCTGTTTGTAGAAGAAGTTCATACTGTAGATATGGACTCCCTGCTGGATGAAATCATCTCTGCTGAAGATGAGTATTACGATCGCCAGCGAGCAGCTAAAGAGCGGGATGAAGATTAGGGCAGCAAAGTTCCTCTTCGCCGCCCTGGTAAATTAAGGCCGTTCACCCCGCGCCATTCGGGCATTGATATCTGTGATCACCGTTGGTAAATCCGCCAGCGTATCGATAACATAGTGCGCTCCCGCTGCGCTCAGTTTCTGCTGCGCCACTTCACGGCGACGCGCAATATCAGCACCATCCATCTGCTGATATTCTTCCCAGGTCGCACCAAATTCATTCCCGGACACCGACAGACCAACACTCCACATCCCGGCGCGTAACCCTTCTTCTATGCCTGGCACGGCGTCGTCGACCTTTATGCAGTGACCGACCGCATCAATGCCCAGTGCAATCACATTCTGAAGAGCCATCCACGGACCAGGACGCGCTCCAGCCGCAAGATCGTCAGCAGCTACCCAGTAATCCGGCGCGTAACCTGCCTCGGCAGCGGCGGGCACCAGTCGCTCCATTACCGGACGCGGATAACCAGAACAGGAGCCGATTTTGATGCCATCGGCGCGCAACTGGGCTATCACCTCGGTTACCCCTGCGATGGGTTGGGCGAAATCGACCACTTTGGCAATTTGCAGCGGCATAAAAGCCTGGTAGATAGCGTCGATATCCTCCTTGCTCATCGCCCGGCCAAAGCGCTGTTGCCAGCGCGCATCCACGGTTGGCAACTTGCCAAGCGCCTCAATGTGCTGCCATTTTCCCAGCCCCATCGGCACGCGTGCTTCTTCCAGCATGATTTCCATATCAAATGCCAGACGAAAGGCTTCGACAAAAATTTGCGTGGGTGCGAAGGAGCCGAAATCCACGGTGGTGCCCGCCCAATCCAGAATCACGGCGCTAATACGTTGCATGGTATGTCCTCATTTTTTCCAATACATGGCATGTTCGATGGCGTTGAGCAGGCCGGTGATATCCGCTGCATACACCTCACCGATGTTGCCGATGCGGAAGCAGTCGCTTTTTGAAACCTTGCCGGGATAGATCACAAAGCCTTGTGCTTTTAATTGCTGATAAAAATCGGCAAATCGATAGGTCTCGGCCTTGGGGGAATAAAACGCGGTGATGATGGGCGAGTGCATCGCATCTTCCAGTAAGGTTTCAAAGCCCAACTGACGCATGCCCGCCACCAGCTTCAGCTGGTTATGGAGATAGCGTGAATGGCGAGCCGCCACACCGCCCTCTTCCGCCAGCTCTTTAAGTGCCTGAGCAAACGCCAGTACCGTGTGCGTGGGTGAAGTGAAGCGCCACTTGCCGTGGTTATCTTCCATGCAGCGCCACTGCGCATAGAGATCCAGTGAGAGGGAGCGGGAGCGCCCTTTGCACTTTTCCAGCTCACTCTGGCGCGCGATAACAAAGCCAAAGCCGGGTACGCCCTGGATGCATTTATTGGCAGAGCTGATCAGAAAATCGATATTGAGTGCGGCGACATCCAGCGGGATACCGCCAAAGCTGCTCATCGCATCGACGATATAGATCTTGCCGTACTGCCGGGCCAGGGCTGCTACCTCGGCAATCGGATTCAGCATGCCGGTGGTGGTTTCACAATGCACCATGGCGATATGCGTAATGCTGTGGTCCTCGCGCAGCACGCGTTCGATCTCAGCCACGTCCGGGCGTGCCACTTCACCACAATCATAGGCACGATGCGCGATGCCCATCAGTGATGCCATCTCAATCATGCGCGCACCATACGCGCCATTACTGACAATCAGCACTTTGCTGGCATCGCCAATCGCACTGCCTAACACCGCTTCCACGGCATAGCTGCCGCTGCCTTGCAACAGCACAGAAGTGTAACCCGCAGCAGGCGTCGCTAATGAGACCAGCTGCCGCCTGATGGTCTGAACCACACCAAGATTATAATCATCATCCCAGGTGCAACTGTCAGAGAGCATGGCTTCTTTTACGGTTTTAGAGGTGGTCAGTGGGCCGGGTGTGAGCAACAGGTAATTACGGGAAGTCATTTTTTCACCATTGGTATATACCAGATGGCATTTATTATTAGAGAATCGCTTTCGTCACCACAAGGAGAAATCGCTACTGCAACAAAAAATTCATCTGGGCATGTATAATGACGTCTTAAAAAACTACAGCGAATCCGCATGAAATCGTTAACCAGTGATATCCCGCAATACCTGCTGATCAAGGCCGAGCTTCAGGCGCGCATTCAAAGTGGTGCGTTGAAAACCGGTGATAAATTGCCGTCAGAGCGCGAGTTGTGTGCGATCTTCTCCACCACCCGCACCACCATCCGCGAAAGTCTGGCGCAGCTGGAGGCGAGCGGCGTCATTTATCGCTCCGATCGCCGTGGCTGGTTTGTCACCCCGGAACGCCTTTGGCTTGATCCCACACAGAACACCAACTTCCACAAACTCTGTTTTGAACAGGGTCGTGAGCCGAGAACAGTATTGCTCAGTGGCCGCCTGACCACCGTGCCGCTTGATGTCATGAAGCCACTGGAATTGCAGCCATTCGACCAGATTTATCTGCTCTCACGCCTGCGTTACGCCGATGGTCGCGCTATCTGTTATTGCGAAAACCATTGCCTGCCCGCGCGAGTCCCTGAGCTGCTACGTCATGACCTCAATGGCAGTCTGACCGAGGTCTATCAAAGCCATTACGACCTGGTTTACACCAGCATGCATCTGACCTTTTACCCAACCTCCATTCCGGCGCATGCCGCGGCCGCGCTGGGGATTATGGAGGGCTTGCCGGCGCTGCAACTGAGTCGACTCAATTACGACCAGCATGGTCGCGTACTCGATTACGATATTGAGTTCTGGCGCCATGACAGCCTGCGGATCGAGGTGGACACTCATTAATCCCTGCGAATAAAAAAGCCCTGCTCAGTGATGAGCGGGGCTTTTTTTTGCCTGCTTCATTTTTCTGTCACATATGCCGATTAGCGTTAAACGCAACTCTGGTACATACCAGATTGACTCTCACACGCTACGAGGCCCAACAGATGAAACTCTCTCACCTTGCTCTGCTGTCCGCTCTTGCTGTTGCTTCAAGCCCGGTTTGGGCTGATTCGGTTGTCACCGTCTACTCGGCCGATGGCCTGCACGATGGGGAAAACAGCTGGTACCAGGCAGAATTTGCGGCGTTCACGCAAGCCACGGGAATCAAAGTGCAGTACGTAGAGAGCGGATCGGGGGCGATTGTCGAACGCCTGGCGAAAGAGCGCAGTAATCCTCAGGCAGATGTTTTAGTCACCGTGCCACCCTTCATCCAACGTGCCGCCAGCAACGACTTGTTAGCCGATTTTACGCCTGATGCCGCCGCGCAAATTCCCGGAGCCACCGCGCGTTATGTGCCTCTGGTGAACAACTATTTGAGCTTCATCTACAACCGCAAGTTACTGAAATCCGCTCCTGCCAGCTGGCAGGATCTGCTCGATAGCCGCTTCAAGAACAAGCTGCAATACTCTACGCCTGGTCAGGCGGGCGATGGCACCGCAGTCATGTTGCAAGCGTTCCACAGCTTTGGCGGCAAACCCGCTGCCTTCGATTATCTGGGTAAGCTGCAAGCTAACAACGTGGGTCCATCCGCCTCCACTGGCAAACTGACTGCCCTGGTGAATAAAGGCGAGCTGTATGTGGCGAACGGTGACCTGCAGATGAACCTGTCGCAAATGAAGCAAAACCCGAATATCCAGATTTTCTGGCCAGCGGATGCTCAGGGTGAACGCAGCGCATTGGCCCTGCCCTATGTGATTGGTCTGGTGCAAAACGCGCCACAAAGCGAGAACGGTAAAAAACTGATCAACTTCCTGTTGGATAACGCCGCGCAAATGCAGGTCAGCTCTCTGGCATGGGGCATGCCCGTTCGCCGTGACATCACGCCGGATGACAGCAATTATCAGCAAGCAACAGCCGCATTACAGGGCGTGAAAGTGTGGCAGCCAGACTGGAATGAGGTGGCCAATTCACTCTCAACCGATATCGCGCAATGGCACAACGTGACTGACAGCGAGTAACCCGTGATGCTGATGAAAACCTCTGTCGCCGCACCGGATATCGCAGCCAACACCTCGGGCATCGTGCTGGACAATTTGCGTGTGGCTTATCACGACCAGGTCGTGCTCAAACCGCTCACCCTTACCATTAAACCCGGTGAAGTGCTGGCATTGATTGGGCCTTCCGGCTCGGGAAAAACCACGGTATTGCGTGCGATTGCAGGTTTTGTGCCTCCCGCAGGGGGGCGCATTTTACTGGGCGATCGCGATATCAGTGCATTGCCACCTTATCAGCGCGGACTCGGCATGGTGGTACAAAACTACGCGCTGTTCCCGCATATGAAAGTGGAGGACAACGTGGCGTTCGGTCTGCGTGCACAAAAGCAGCCCAGGACGCTGATCGCTGAGCGCGTGCAGGATGCCCTGAAAATGGTGGGAATGCGTGATTTCGCCACTCGTTATCCGCACCAGCTTTCTGGCGGCCAGCAACAGCGCGTGGCAATTGCCCGCGCTATCGCCACGCGTCCGCAAGTGTTGTTACTGGATGAGCCGCTATCGGCACTGGATGCACAGATTCGCCACAACATGGTGGAGGAAATCGCGCGGTTACACCGGGAATTACCTGAACTGACTATCCTTTACGTCACGCACGATCAGACCGAAGCCCTGACGCTGGCGGATAAAATCGGCATCATGAAAGAGGGTTCGATGGTGGCGTACGGTGAAACGCATACGCTGTATCAGCGCCCGCCCAATCGCTTTGCCGCGGAATTCCTTGGACGCGCCAACATCCTTGCAGCCACCGCGCTGGAGGTGCAGCAGCAGTCAGGTGAAGTGTGTGTCAGTAGTGGCGGTACGCTGGTCAACGCCTGTACGTCGGGCAACATGCGCGGCCGCAACAAGTTACTCTGCGTTCGCCCACAGCACATTACGTTACAGCCACGTTCGCCACGCAGCAATCGCCTGAACGCCACTCTGCAATCACTGCACTGGCAAGGCGATCTCACCCATCTTTTATGTGATGTGGCGGGGGAAACAGTGCGCGTGGTGTTGACGCAACTCAATCCGCTGCCACAGGCTGGGGATGCGTTGACGTTGTGGTTTGAACCGGAAGATGCGGTGTTGCTGGAGGTTGAGCATGTCTGAAACCCTCCCTGTATTGCGCCCATTACGGCGTAGCCTGGCGCTTCAACGTCATGGCAGCTTGCTGTTACCGCTGCTGGTGCTCACCACGTTGTTCTTCTATCCACTGTTGCTGATTGTGCAACAGGCGCTACAGGACAACAGCGGCCACAGCAGTTTCGCTGCATTTTTGCAGGTGCTGGAATCACGCCGTTTTGTCAGTGCATTCCTGAACACCGTTCAAATCGCGCTGTTCACTACCTTCGGCTGCTTACTGTTAGGCAGCGTGATGTCTCTGATTCTGGTCTTTATCCCCTTCAGCGGCAGCCGGTTTATCAGCCTGGTGATCGATACCTTTATCGCGCTGCCGACCTTTCTTATCACCCTGGCGTTCACCTTTATTTATGGGTCCGCCGGTTTACTGAATGGCGGGCTGATGGCGCTGTTTCATTTCGAATTGCCGCCGATTGATTTCCTCTACTCCATGCCGGGGGTGATTCTGGCGGAAATCACAGTATTCACGCCCCTGGTGATGCGCCCGCTGATGGCTGCGTTGCGCCAACTGGACCGAAGCCAATTAGAAGCCGCGAGCGTGCTGGGTGCGCATCCTCTACGCGTTATCGCTCAGGTGATTTTCCCTGCGGCCCTGCCCGCACTGCTGGCGGGGGGCAGTCTGTGCTTGCTGCTGGCAACCAATGAGTTTGGCATCGTGCTGTTTATCGGCGCTAAAGGTGTGAATACCCTGCCAATGATGGTGTACAGCAAGGCGATTCTTGAATCCGATTACGCCAGCGCCTGCGCCATTGCCGTTATCAATATTCTGCTGTCGCTCGGCTTGTTTCTGTTGTATCGCCTCGCGGCCGGTCGCGCTGGCGCAAGGAGCTCATCATGCTAGTTTGGTCACGCCGCGCTCGCAGGTTGACCAGCGCTGCTGCTGTCACGCTGTTTACCCTGTTCTTCCTTCTGCCACTAATGGTGATCCTGCTTTCCAGCTTCAGCCAGCAGTGGAATGGTTTTTTGCCATCAGGCTTTACTGTTGATCACTTCATCAACGCTTTTAGAGGAGCCGCCTGGGATGCGTTGTTCTCCAGCCTGGTGGTGGGATTTGCTGCTAGTCTGTTTGCCCTGTTTTGTGGCTGCTGGGCGGCACTGGCACTGCGTCAATACAGTGTGCAATGGCAAAAGCGTCTCGGCATCATCTTCTTCCTGCCCAGCGCTGTGCCCTCTGTGTCAGTGGGATTGGGCATTCTGGTGGCCTTCAGTCAGGGGCCGTTGCAGATGAACGGCACCGTGTGGATCGTCCTGGTCGCGCATTTTGTCCTGATATCCGCCTTTAGCTTCAGTAACCTCTCTACCGGGCTGGCGCGTATTTCCGCTGATATCGAGAACGTGGCGTCTAGCCTGGGCGCGTCCCCTGCATATCGTCTGCGCCATATTACGTTGCCACTGCTGATGCCGTGGATGTTGTCCGCGCTGGCACTGAGTTTGTCACTGTCAATGGGCGAACTTGGCGCCACAGTAATGATTTATCCGCCGGGCTGGACTACATTGCCGGTGGCGATTTTCAGCCTGACCGATCGTGGCAGCATTGCCGATGGTTCCGCCCTGACCATTGTGCTGGTAGCGGTGATTCTGTGGCTGACGGTAAAACTCGAGAGGCTGGCACAGCGGCTATCGAATCCCTAGCGGGCCACCGCGCACATTTTTTCACCGGGCAAACCCGATGATTCAATTAAGGTTATTCCTGGAGCCAATTCTGGCTGAGCGTGCCATTGTTAACTACGCTCATAATTCATAGAGCGATTGATGAGGGAATATTCATGAAAAAGACAATTATTGCTGTATCTGCCCTGCTGCTGGCTTCTTCGGCTTTTGCCGCTACCACACATGCAACTGACGACACCGTCGCGAACGCACAAGCGGGCGCAAACACCGCCAAAGAGAAGCTGCATCAGGCGCAGCATCAGGGCGAAGAGCAGAAGCTGAAAGCCAAGCATGCTGTTGAAGGTAAGAGCGACAGCACCAGCAGCAAAGTGAGCGAAGGCGCACAGAAAGGCTGGAACAAAACCAAAGAAGGCACTGAAAAAGGGTGGGATGCTACCAAAGAAGGTGCGACTAAAGGCTGGAACAAAACCAAAGAAGGTGCCAGCGATCTAAAGAAGAAAGTGACTGAATAAGTTCTTCTGACAGAATCCCGAAAGGCCGCGATTGCGGCCTTTTTCGTTTTTGCCGCTTTGCGTCCGGCTCGATATCGACTTACACTTCGCTCAACACTCATTAACCATTTTTTCTTATGTCTGACACCTTCAAACGCCAGCCCTTGCCTTTACCCAACGGTCACAACAAAGTGCTGTTGCACTCCTGCTGCGCACCCTGCTCGGGTGAGGTGATGGAAGCGATGCTGGCTTCCGGAATCGATTACACCATCTTCTTTTACAACCCAAACATTCATCCGCTGAAAGAGTACGAGCTGCGCAAAGAAGAAAATATCCGCTTTGCTGAGCAGTTCGGTGTGCCTTTCGTGGATGCCGATTACGATAAAGATAACTGGTTTGATCGGGCGCGCGGCATGGAGTGGGAACCGGAGCGTGGCGTACGCTGCACCATGTGTTTCGACATGCGCTTTGAACGCACTGCGCTGTATGCGCATGAAAATGGCTTCCCGGTGATCACCAGTTCGCTGGGCATTTCGCGCTGGAAGGACATGAAGCAGATTAATGACTGCGGTGTGCGTGCAGCAGCGCACTATCCTGACATGCTGTATTGGGAGTTTAACTGGCGTAAAGGCGGCGGATCATCACGCATGATCGAGATCAGCAAGCGCGAGCGTTTCTATCAGCAGGAGTACTGCGGCTGCATCTACTCGCTGCGCGACAGCAATCGCCATCGCGTGGCCAGCGGGCGTGAACGTATTGAGATTGGCGTGCAGTACTACCAGCCCGACGAATGAACAATTAGCCTGCTGGCATCGGTTAGCAGGCGCTTACTCTCACCAGGCTAATTGCCTGCCGCTGTAATCGACGTAATGATGTCCGCCCTGCCCGGCAAAACGGTTCTGTTGCGTCACTATTCCCTGAGCACTTTCGACCGCCGTAATATCCGCATCATCCCCGCCCATATCGGTCTTCACCCAGCCCGGATGCAGCGATAGCAAGGTTGTGCCACGCGGATCCATCTGCTGCAGTAGTGCACGGCTCAGCATATTCAGTGCCACCTTGCTGGCTGAGTAGTAAGGGCGAAGCGCTTCCGCATTTTCCGTCAGGCTGCCGAGACGAGATGTGGTGATACCAAGCACGCCCTGTTTTTCCGACAGCAAGGGTAGCAGGCCTTCAGCCATACGCACCGGTGCAACACTGTTGGTCATAAACAGTTGCATCAGTTCATCATCGGAAGTGGCGATCAATTCCATTGAATCCGGGCCGAGAATCCCGGCATTGATCAGCGCGCGGTCAAATTGCTCACCTTTGAGCTGCTGAAGTAACTGCTCACGCTGTGTGGCAATAGTGATATCCAGCGGCAGCCAGCGCAGTTTTTCATGCTGATAGGAAACGGCAGTGCTGCGATAAGTCGCCGTGACGTCCCAGCCATTAGTCAGCAGTTGCTGCACCACGGCTAGCCCAATCCCCTTTGAAGCACCGATAATTAACGCGCGTTTTGTTTGGCTCATTTGTCCCTTCCCGCAGTTAAAAGGCAAAAGGGCAGGATAACCTGCCCTTGTTTTGACTAACGAAACACCAGCGTTAGTACGACGATGACCACCATCATGATTAGCAGATGGCACACCACCTTATTAAGATTCCGATTCCGCATAGCGCCTCCATGGGGTTAGAACCACTGGCCGAAGCGTTTGATGTAGAGCATTTTCATGCCCTGTGCGACCACGCAGTAACCTAACAAGGTCGCGACCAGCCATGGGAAGTAAACCCAAGGCAACGGGGTCAATCCCACCATGTGTCCCAACGGGGAGAATGGCAGCAGAATGCCTGCAATCATCACACACGCCGTAGTCAGCAGCACCGGCAGTGCAGCACGGCTCTGGATGAACGGAATTTTCTGGGTGCGCAGCATATGCACTACCAACGTCTGCGACAGCAATCCTTCTACAAACCAACCGGACTGGAACAGTGACTGCATTTCCGGCGTGTTGGCGGCAAACACGTACCACATCACAGCAAAAGTCGTGATATCAAAGATTGATGATGTAGGCCCAATCCACAGCATAAAGCGTTTGATATTACGCGCGTCCCATTTGCGCGGTTTGCGCAGAAACTCACGGTCCATTTTGTCCCATGGCAGCGCCAGCTGAGACAGGTCATACATCAGGTTCTGAATCAGCAAGTGAATCGCCAGCATTGGCAGGAACGGAATAAAAGCGCTCGCCACCAGCACAGAGAACACGTTGCCAAAGTTGGAACTGGCGGTCATGTTGAGATACTTGATGATGTTGCCGAAGGTTTCGCGTCCTTTCATCACCCCCTCTTCCAGCACCATCAGATCTTTTTCCAGCAGGATGATGTCAGAAGACTCTTTGGCGATGTCTGCTGCACTATCCACTGAAATCCCGACATCGGCATCACGCAGGGCTGGCGCATCATTAATCCCATCGCCGAGGAAACCGACGGTGTGTCCTTGCTGCTGCAATGCACGCAAGATGCGAGATTTCTGCAGCGGTGTCAGTTTGGCAAACACCGCGCTGTGCGCTGCCGCCTCTGCCAGTTGCTCATCGCTCATCATCGCGATCTGATCGCCAGTCACGATATCACCACTGTCGATACCAACTTGCTGGCAAATACGTGCCGTGACCACCGGGTTGTCGCCGGTCAGCACTTTGACGCTGACGCCGTTTTCACGCAGCGCGTTAATGGCTTTGGCGGCACTCTCTTTAGGTGGATCGAGGAAAGTGAGCAACCCTTCCACGGTTAACCCTTGCTCATCCGCCACACTCAATGCCTGCTGCAAGCCCGGCTCTTCCAGTACACGACTCGCCACCAGCAATACACGGAAACCTTGCTCGTTGTACTGGTGTGCCAGAGCTAACAATTCTGCACGGCGTTTTTCATCCAGCGGCTGAACCAGTTTTCCTTCACGCTCAGCCGTAGCGATGCTCAGCATCTCTTCTACCGCGCCTTTACAGATCAGCATCTGTTGATTCAGACGACGATCGCGCACCACAACAGAAACACGGCGACGCACAAAATCAAACGGCAACTCATCCACTTTGGCGTAATAGTCGCCCATGTCCGCCGTTACACGATCCTTGCCGTAGCGCAGAATCGCACGATCCATCAGATTCGGCGTGCTGCTCTGATAGTGGCTGTTGAGCCAGCTCAGCATCAGTACGCGAGAGTTTTCCACCCCGGCGCAATCCAGATGATGCTCAAGAATGATATTGTCCTGGGTCAGCGTGCCGGTTTTATCGGTACACAGGATGTCCATCGCACCGAGGTTTTGAATCGCGTTCAGCCGTTTAACAATCACTTTGCGGCGTGACATGGCAATCGCGCCTTTCGCCAGATTCGAGCTGACAATCATCGGCAGCATTTCCGGCGTCAGACCCACCGCCACGGCCAGCGCAAACAGCGAGGCATCCAGCCAGTCGCCTTTGGTTAGCCCGTTAATCAGCAGCACCACCGGTACCATCACCAGCATGAAGCGGATCAGCAGCCAGCTGACGCTGTTCACACCGCGATCAAAAGCAGTTTGCGAGCGATTACCGACAATCGATTTCGCCAGGCTGCCAAAGTAGGTTTCGCCGCCGGTTGCCACTACCACCGCTTTGGCGCTGCCGCTGGAGACGTTGGTGCCCATCAGACACACGCTACCGAGTTCCAGCAGTGAAGCCCCGTGATCGCTCGCTCCCGCGCCTTTGCTGGTGACGTGGCCCGTGACGTCATATTTCTCCACCGGCAGTGATTCACCGGTCAGGATCGCCTGGCTGATAAACAGATCACGTGAATCCAACAGACGCACGTCGGCAGGCACCAGATCGCCCGCAGAGAGATAAATAATGTCACCGGGTACCAGCGTGGCGATATCCACTTCCTGTTTAGCCGGGGGCTGTTGGGCAGATTCCCGGCGCAGCACAGTGGCAGTCGTGCGCACCATGGATTTCAACGCCTGCGCGGCTTTATTGGTGCGGAACTCCTGCCAGAAGCGCAGCAAACCGCTGAGCGTTACCATCGTCACAATGATGATGACACCGGTCAGGTCGGTCTCCTCGCCTTTACGTAATGGCAGCAGGTAGTCAGTGAAAAAACTCACCGCTGCCAGCGCCATTAATACGTAGATGAAGGGGTTATTGAATGCCTGGATCAGCTGAATCAGCGCGTGCGGCGCTTTATCATGTGCCACCTGATTGCGGCCATAGACTTCCAGACGCGCTTCGGCTTCGCGTTCGCTCAGGCCCAGTGGGTCACTGCGCAGGCGGACTAAGGTTTCGTCGGCAGTGAAACCCGCTTCATCTTCAATCAGATAGCGCGGTGTTTTCTGACGCGGTTGGCGCACGGTATGGTTCCAGGCTTTTTTTTCCTGGTTGAGTTTCATGTCAGTCATGATGACATTCCTCTATTTTTTTACGGCAATAAAAGTCCCTGTGCATGGAGCACATAGTTCGGGATAAATTAAATTAACGACGCTGCGTTAGATGATTAAAAATAACCTATCGGGAATTTCCATATGACCTCCCGTAAATAAAAGACGAAGAAATTCGCTCGTTATAATAACGAGAAATAGCGATGACGATGTCGATAATGCCGTAACGTGCGATCTTCAGTCAGTCCAGATTTGCCAGGTAGCCTGAGCACGGACGTGCCAAAACGCGCTAAAACAGCGGTTAATTATGCACGCTGAAAATCAGCGCGCGCATCGAGGTGGAGGAAAAAGTGCGTTTAAAATCATGTGCATGATGAAATCCCCACGGGCATCAACCCGCTTTTGTCGTTTAAAGGGGAACAATCATCAGAGAGAAGAGAGGATTGCTGCCCGCCGTGTTGGCAAGCAGCGACAAAAGAATTCGCGCGTCAGCTTGCCTTGTGTTGCCATCTAAAAGGGTGACTGTCCAACTGAATTCTCCTGTTTGAAGTTGGCGCCATTATATTCCTGAGCGAAGCGAAGTAAAGTTAATTATTTCCGTTCAGCAACGAGTTTAAATTCCGTTGTAATTTGGTTGATGAAAGGACAAAAATTAGCGAGTCTCTAGCACTGCGCTGCGCGATAACAATAACAGCATATTTAACAGGCTTATAACCAATCCGTCGTGCTTAGAACCGTAAAGCATATGCATAGCCATAAATTGACTATTCTTCATTACGACGCTCTCGTAAACTCGCGTTACTTTTTTAAGGCAAGGAAACAACATGAAAAAAATCATTCCCTCACTGCTGGCGTTATCGCTGGTAGCCGCCTTCTCTGCTCAGGCCGCAACACCAAAAGATACGCTGGTGATTGCGCAGTCGACTGATGATGCTGATAGCTTCGATCCGGCACAGGGCTTTGAACTCACCACAGTGCAAGCATTCACTAACATCTATCAACGTCTGGTTCAGTCGGATCCAACTAACCCTACCGATTTGAAGCCAACGCTGGCCACCTCCTGGACGCCAGGCAGTGACAATCGCAGCCTGACCTTTGAACTGCGCAAAGGCGCGCAATTCGCCAGTGGTAATCCGCTGCGTCCGGAAGATGTGATCTTCTCGCTGGGTCGCGTGGTGAAACTTAACCTCGACCCTTCCTTTATTCTGACGCAGCTCGGCTGGAATAAAGACAACGTCGATACCTTCCTGAAAAAAGTCGATGACAACCATGTGCAGATTAGCTGGAGCGCCAACGTCAGCCCGGCCTATGTGCTGAGCCTGCTGTCTGCGCCGGTCTCTTCAATTGTGGATGAGAAAACTGCGCAGGCGAATGCCAAAAACGGCGACTTCGGCCATGCATGGTTAGGCACCCACTCCGCGGGTAGCGGCCCTTATCAGATTCGTAAAGTGGTGCTGCATGAAGTGGTATTGCTGACCGCCAACCCGACCTCACCGGCGGGCGCACCGAAGCTGAAGAACATCCTGATCAAGAACGTGCCGGAACCTGCTGCGCGTCGTCTGCTGCTGGAACAGGGCGATGTGGATATTGCTCGTAACCTCGGCGCAGACCAAATTGCGGCGCTGAAAGGCAAAACGGGCGTGAAGACCGAAGCGATTCCGATGGCCTCGCTCTACTACATTCAGTTCAACGTCGGTGAGAATCCAGTGTTGAAGAACCCGGCACTGTGGGAAGCGGCGCGTTACCTGTTCGACTACAAAGGTATTGCTAACGACCTGCTGAAAGGCCAGTTCGAAGTACATCAAACCTTCCTGCCTAAAGGTTTCCTCGGTGCGTTGAATGACACGCCGTACACCTACGATCCGGAGAAAGCCAAAGCGATTCTCAAGAAAGCAGGTTTAACCAATGTCAGCTTTAAGCTCTCGACCAGCAATCAACCGCCGTACCTCGACATTGCGCAGGCATTACAGGGCAGCTTTGCCAAAGGTGGCGTGAAAGTCGAAGTGCAGCCGGGCCTAAGTTCTGAAGTCTCTACCCGCGTCAAAGCGCACCAGTACGAAGCCACGCTGAACGCCTGGGGCGCGGACTACTTCGATCCGAATACCAATGCCGCCTCCTTTGCTTATAACCCTGAAAATGGCAGCAAAACCATTGCTTACCGCTCTGACTGGCACATTCCAGAGCTGAGCAAGCAAACGCTGGCCGCCACCGCCGAAGCTGACAGCAATAAACGCGTTGAGCTGTATCAGGCGATGCAACGTGAAGTGCTGAAGAACTCGCCCTACGTGATCGGCTTGCAGGCGCGCAACCTGATTGCATTGCGCGATAACCTGAAAGGCTATGTGCAGGGGATTAACCCAGACATGGTGTATTACTCGCAGGTTTCTAAGTAATGGCAGTGTCTGCTTCACAGGCCGGGTTCGCCCGGCCACTCTGGCAACGTTTTCACCGTCTGGTCACCAGTCTGTTATCGCTGCTGGTGACGCTGATCGGTTTGTTAGCGTTCACTTTCATGTTGTCGCACCTGTCTCCGGTTGATCCGGTGCAGCAAATCGCCGGCGATCACGCCAGCGAAGCCACCTATGCACAGGTGCGCCACGATCTCGGCCTCGACCAGCCGGTGCTGGTACAGTTCTGGCGTTATATCAGCCATCTGGCGCAGGGTAATTTAGGGCTTTCGCATCTGACCAATCAGCCTGTCAGCGCGGATCTGATGCGCACCTTCCCCGCCACTATTGAACTCGCCACCTGTGCGATGATCTTTGCTGCGGTGTTTGGCATCACTTTAGCCTTGCTGGCCGCGTGGAAGCCGGGCAGCGTGATCGATAACGTGGCACGCTTTATCTCGCTGCTCGGCTATTCCGTGCCGGTATTCTGGCTGGGTCTGCTGGGTCTGCTGCTGTTTTACGCGGTGTTGCATTGGTCTGCCGGGCCGGGACAGTTGGATGATATCTGGATCTACACGCTGGAGCCGAAAACCGGCTTTGTGCTGATTGATAGCTGGCTATCTGGCGACCCTGAGATGTTCCGCAATGCGATTGCCCACTTGTGGCTACCGGTGGTGATCCTCGGTTTACTGGCGATGGCCGGTATTACGCGTTTGCTGCGTGCCGCGCTATTAGAAGAGAGCAGCAAAGAGTATGTGATTCTGGCGCGCGCCAAAGGTGCAGGACGGACTCGCATCCTGCTGCGCCACATCTTCCCCAACGTGCTGGGGACGCTGATCACCGTGATTGCCCTCTCCTACGCCACCCTGCTAGAAGGTTCGGTGTTAACCGAAACCGTCTTCGCCTGGCCCGGTGTCGGACGTTATATGACCAACGCGCTGTTTTCCTCTGATACACCAGCGATTCTCGGCTCGACCCTGCTGATTGGCAGTTGCTTTATTCTGCTTAATGCCGTGGCCGATGCCCTCACCTGGTTAACCGATCCGAGAACCCGATGACTCAACAACTCTCTGAACTGGAGACAGTTCGTCCGCGCCGCCGCCGTGCTCGCGTGACTTCACTGACCATCGGCCTAACGCTGGTGGTGATCGTGGTGGCAATGGCACTGTTCGCCCCACTGCTGGCACCGTTCGATCCTAACGCCCAGGTGATCGCCCAGCGTTTGCAGGCCCCTTCCGCGCTGCACTGGTTTGGCACCGATGGCTTTGGCCGTGATTTGCTGTCACGCGTGATTTATGGTGCACGTCCTACGCTGTTGCTGGTGTCACTGATTCTGGTACTGACCATTCCGGTGGGACTGCTGGTCGGGATTACTGCCGGCTATGTGGGCGGCTGGACCGAGCGAGTGCTGATGCGCATAACGGATATCTTCCTGTCGCTGCCGAATCTGGTGATCGCGCTGGCGCTGGTGGCGATGCTCGGTCCGGGATTGATGAACGGCGCACTGGCGCTGGCACTCACCAGTTGGCCACCGTTTGCCCGTCAGGCGCGTGCGGAAACCCTGGCACTGCGCCGCAGTGATTATCTGGCGGCTGCGCGCATGCAGGGTATTACCGGTTTGCGCTTAATGTTCGGCCATATCTTACCGCTGTGTTTGCCAACCGCCGTGGTACGTGCGGCACTGAGTCTCGGCGGCATCATTCTCTCCGCTGCGGGCCTCGGCTTCCTGGGCATGGGCGTGCAACCGCCAACCGCCGAATGGGGTTCAATGGTAGCGGAAGGCAGTAAAGTGATTTTCGACCAATGGTGGGTGGCTGCCGCCCCCGGCGGTGCGATTCTGTTCGCCAGTCTGGCGTTTAATCTGACAGGCGATGGCCTGCGCGACCGACTGGATACCCGTCATGCCAAATGATCTGTTAATTGATGTGCAGGGGCTGACCATCCGCAGCGAAGATACGCTGTTAGTGGATAATATCGCCTTTCAAATTGGCCGTGAGCGCGTGGCGCTGGTCGGTGAATCCGGTTCGGGCAAATCACTGACGGCCCGCTCGCTGATGGGGCTGCTCTCTCCTTCATTGCACCTGCAGGCCGATCGCTTACAGGTGGTGGGTGCCGATGCGCTCAACCTGCGCGAACGCGACTGGATCGCCCTGCGCGGCGGCAAAGTCGCGATGGTGATGCAGGATCCGAAATACGCCCTCAACCCGACTCGCACTATTGGCTGGCAGGTCGAAGAACCGCTGGTGCTTCACCGCAAACTGAGCCGTGCCGAACGTAAAGAGAAAGTGTGCGAGATGCTGGATGCGGTGGGTCTGCCGGATCCCCGTCAGTTGATGAAGCGTTATCCACATCAGCTTTCCGGCGGCATGGGGCAGCGTGTGATGCTGGCGATCGCTTTGATCACCGATCCCGATCTGCTGATTGCCGATGAACCGACCTCGGCGCTTGATCATGCGATGCGCGATCAGGTGCTGGCACTGATTCGTCGTTTGGTGGAGCAGCGTAATATGGGCTTGCTGCTGATCAGCCACGATCTGCAACAGGTTTCCGAACACTGCGATCGCGTGATGGTGATGTACAAAGGTCGCCTGCTGGACACGCTGCCTGCGACAGAGCTATCCAATGCGACTCATCCTTACACCCGCACGCTGTGGTCCTGTCGTCCGAGCAAAGCCACGCACGGTGAACGCTTGCCGGTGCTGGATCGTGCTGCGCTGGAGGCCAGCAATGATTGAGTTAAACAATCTGAGCGTGTCGCATAAGCAGGGCTACGAACTGCGTACCGTGGTGCACGACGTATCCTTGCAGGTGGCCGCGGGCGAGTGTTTTGGCCTGGTCGGGCCATCGGGCTGCGGCAAGTCATCGCTGCTGTGGGTGATGGCAGGTTTGAACCCGTTCTGGAGCGGCAGCATGCAACTGGCCGGTACCGATGTGCAGCCAGGTAAAGCCTTTACCGGTCCGCTGCGTCGTGATGTGCAGATGGTGTTTCAGGATCCGTATGCCTCACTGCATCCACGCCATCGTCTGCGCCGCACCCTGGCCGAACCGTTGAAGATGCTGAAGCGCGATAATATCGACGACCGCATCAATCAGGGTTTTCGCCATGTCGGGTTGGATCCAGCGCTGGCGGATCGTTATCCGCATCAGCTATCCGGCGGCCAGCGTCAGCGCGTGGCGATCGTGCGCGCCCTGCTGCTGGAGCCAAAGATACTGTTGCTTGATGAGCCAACCTCAGCACTGGATATGTCGGTGCAGGCGGAGATCCTGAATCTGCTGAATGATTTGAAGCAGAATGACGGGTTGACCATGGTGCTGGTGAGTCACGATCCTGATGTGATCGATCATATGTGCGACCGCGCGGCGCATATGGCATTGGGCCGGATTGTCGGTTAACGCATTTTTACTCAACCGTTGCGGCGCGATTTTTCATCCGCATCTAAAGCGATCATATCGCAAACAGATGCATGCTCCATCGTGCCGCCACGGACAGGCGTAAATTGATGCACCATTCAATTTACGCCAAATTTGATCTCTGCTTAATGCGCCATCGCCTGCAGCGTCTCGCTGCGAATCGACTCGGTCACTTCGGCCTTTAACGCCATAAACTCGGGTGAGGTTTTAATGGTGTAATCGCGCCCATTGTTGAAATTCACTGCCACCTCCTGCTTGATGCGGCCCGGCCGGGCGCTGAAAATCGCTACCTTGTTGGCCATAAAAATCGCTTCATCGATATCGTGCGTCACGAACAACACGGTTTTGCGCGACTGCTCCCACACCGACAGCAACAGCTCCTGCATCATCACGCGCGTCTGATTATCCAGTGCGCCAAACGGCTCATCCATCAACAGCACTTTGGGATCGTTTGCCAGCGCACGGGCAATCGCGGTGCGTTGCTGCATGCCGCCCGAGAGTTGGCGCGGATAGTGCTGGGCAAAGCCGCGTAATCCCACCTGCTGGATGTAGTAGTCACTGCGCTCTTTCTGCTGCGCTGCACTGATGCCGCGCTCCTGCAAGCCGAAACGGATATTCTCCTCTACCGTCAGCCATGGGAACAGCGTGTAGCTCTGGAACACCATGCCGCGATCGGCGCCCGGCCCTTCCACGCTTTTACCGTCCAGCCAGATTTCCCCGCGCGTGGGCGTATCCAGTCCGGCGATGATGCGCAGCAGCGTGGATTTACCGCAGCCTGAGGGACCGAGGATAGTGATGAAATCATTCTCCTCCACCTGATAGTGGATCGGCTGCAGCGCCTGGGTCTGTTCCCCTTTCGGTCCGGTAAAAATGCGTTCCACGCCGCGCACGTTGAGTTTGCTGTGTTTCATTACAGGGTGCTCCATGCAAACAAGCGCCGATTGAGCACTTTGAACAAGTAGTCAGAGATCAAGCCAATGCAGCCGATCACAATAATGCCGAAAATGATCTGCCCGGTATTCAGCAATGCCTGACTGTCGACGATCATATGGCCGATGCCACTTTCCGATCCGATCAATTCGGCGACGATGACGTAAGTCCACGCCCAGCCGAGCACCAGGCGCAGCAGTTCAGCAATGCCCGGTGCCGCGCCGGGGATCAGCACGCGACGCACTATCGAACGGTTGCTGCACCCTAGCGTGTAGGCCGCTTCCACCAGATCGCGACGTGCGCCGCTCACGGTGACCGCCACCATCAAGACGATTTGGAAGAAGGAGCCAATAAAGATCACCAGGATCTTCTGGGTTTCACCGATACCGGCCCACAGAATCAGCAACGGCACAA
This sequence comes from Pantoea sp. ME81, assembly GCF_903970985.1. Lineage (NCBI taxonomy): Bacteria > Pseudomonadati > Pseudomonadota > Gammaproteobacteria > Enterobacterales > Erwiniaceae > Pantoea > Pantoea sp. ME81. Next base: position 51,016 of record NZ_CAJCKS010000014.1, read on the forward strand.
ACGCCGAGGCCGGTAAATACCGGCAAAAGGAGACGAAGGGTTCGAGAAAGGCTTCCCAGGTTTTATAGGCGCCCATCATGAT
>NZ_CAJCKS010000015.1:0-50374 GCF_903970985.1 Pantoea sp. ME81
GTTGATGGCGTGGCGACCCTTTAATCGGGGTTGCCACTGGGTTTGATGACGCTCTGTTAACCGCCCAAACTAAAAAGGGTCGCCCACTGGCGACCCTTTTTATGCACGCGGCAAACTTACGCCTCTGCCAGCTCGCGCAGATACTGGAAGATCTGACGGGTGGCTTTCGGTGGTTTGTTAGCGGCTTTCTCTTTCTGCGCATTACGGATCATGGTACGCAGCTGCTGGCGATCGGCCTGCGGATAGAGGTTAATCACTTCTGCGATCGCATCATCGCCTTTCTCGATCATGCGATCGCGCAGTTGCTCGAGTTTATGGAACAGCGCCACCTGCTGGTTATGGCGGTTCTTCAGCTTATCCAGTGCCTGACGAATCGGATCTTCATCGCGCGCGCGCAACATCTTACCGATCAGCTGCAACTGGCGGCGACGGCCTTCCTTTTTAATACGCTGTGCCAGCTCAATGGCGGCACGCAGATCATCGTCGAGTGGAATTTTGTCGAGGGAGTTTTTCCCCAGATCAACTAACTCGGCGCCCAGGCGTTTCAGCTCTTCGGCGTCGCGTTTAATTTCGCTTTTGCTGACCCAGATAATCTCTTCGTCTTCATCTTCTTCGTTTTGATTATCTGGCACATCGTCGAGCCAGTCATCGGGCTGCTTGGTCATCTCTTGGCTCCCTAAAAAAAAGAGGCTAATCCTACCAGTTTATCGGGCGACTGCGAAATTGTTCTCTGAGTCTGATAGACTCAATAAATTCATACTTAAGATTAGACGGCAGGTCGATGAACGTATCTACTCAGGTTGCAGAACAACGTAAAGTGTTAGAACAGGCTGTCGCGCAGGCGCTGGAACTGGCGAAAGCCAGCACTGATGGAGCAGAAGTCGCGGTGACCAAAACCACCGGCATCGGCGTCAGTACCCGCTATGGCGAAGTGGAAAACGTCGAATTCAACAGCGATGGTGCACTTGGCATCACCGTCTATCATCAGAACCGCAAAGGCAGTGCTTCTTCAACCGACCTCAGCCCGGATGCGATTAAACGCACCGTGCAGGCGGCGATCGACATTGCGCGTTACACCTCGGTTGATCCTTTTGGTGCCCCGGCTGATCCCGATCTGCTGGCATTTGAAGCGCCGGATCTCGATCTTTACCATCCGTGGGAGATCGATGCCGATCGCGCTATCGAATGGGCTGCACAGGCCGAACAGGCGTCGCTGCAGGCTGACAAGCGCATTACCAATACCGAAGGCGGCAGCTTCAACAGCCACGTCGGCATCAAAGTGTTCGGTAACAGCCACGGCATGTTGCAGAGCTACTGCTCCAGCCGCCATTCGCTCTCCAGCTGTGTGATTGCCGAGCAGGATGGCAACATGGAGCGCGATTACGCCTACACCATCGGCCGTTCCATTGACGATCTGCAAACTGCGGATTGGGTGGGACAAGAGTGCGCACGTCGCGTGTTGTCACGCCTGGCGCCGCGCAAACTGCCAACCATGAAAGCGCCGGTGATCTTCGCGCCGGAAGTGGCGACGGGTCTGTTTGGCCATCTGGTCGGCATGATCAGCGGCGGCAGTGTCTATCGTAAAGCGACTTTCCTGCTGGATTCACTCGGCAAACAGATTTTGCCTGAGTGGCTGACGATTGAAGAGAAGCCGCACCTGCTGAAAGGGCTGGCGTCTACGCCGTTCGACAGCGAAGGCGTGCGTACCCAGGCGCGTGACATCATCAAAGATGGCGTGCTGCAAAACTGGCTGCTGACCAGCTATTCGGCACGCAAGCTTGGCCTGCAGAGCACCGGCCATGCCGGCGGCATTCACAACTGGCGCATTGCAGGGCAGGGACATAGCTTTGAAGATATGCTGAAGCAGATGGGCCGTGGCCTGGTGGTCACCGAAATGATGGGCTCCAGCGTGAGTGCCATGACCGGTGACTATTCGCGCGGTGCCTCAGGCTTCTGGGTTGAGAACGGTGAAATCCAATATCCTGTGAGTGAGATCACAATTGCGGGCAACCTCAAGGATATGTGGCTCAATATGGTAACGCTCGGTAACGACATTGAAACGCGCAGCAATATACAATGCGGGTCGGTGCTGCTGCCGGAGATGAAAATCGCCGGACAATAAAGACATCGCTTCATGAAAGCAGCCCACGTGGCTGCTTTTTTTTTGCCAATAATAATACCCTCAATCATTCGCGTTAAAGGAAGGTGGCAAGTCAATGAATTCTCAGGAGCTTACATGAGTAACTGAGTTCAGTGAGCGCAGCCAATGCACCTGGAACGTGAAGGATGACGGGTAAATAAGGATATTTTTATGCGTAAGCATGTGATTGCAATGTTGTCTCTCTCGCTGTTGTTCTCCTCGGCTAGCGTATTCGCCGCTGACCTGAAGAATGATATGGATACCCTGAAAGATGGCCTGAGCGTGGTGAAAAAAACCTCCGATGCTCAGGAAATGCAAACCGCGCTCGGCAAGATGCGCCAGGCGGCGGAGGATGCTAAAAAATCCACGCCGGAAAAACTGGAAGGTCAGGCTGCCGATAGCGCCCAGATTAAGGATTATCACGCCGGTCTTGATTCTCTGATTGCGCAGATTGATGTCGTCGATCAGTTGGCGAAAGCCAACAAGCTCGATGAAGCCAAAACTGAAGCGAAGAAGCTGGAAGATATTCGTAACGCCAACCATAAGAAATTCCGCTGATAACCCGGCCAGCCCCCTGGCTGGCCTTATCTCCACTCGCATTCCCTCCGTTTAAATGCATCGATTTCCGGCATAACCCGCATTTTTGTGACCTGTTTCGCACACTTCATGCGTAGTGCGATCTGGCGCACACACGCCCGTGGGATTTCCACTTTGAGGTGGAAAAGATGCGTCTCCACAGCCTGAAGCGGAAAGCGTAATTTCTTTCTAACGCGAATTATCTCTAATTATCCGCAGTAAACAGGAGTAGCAAGGTGAGGAGTGAAGCTGTCCCGCTGAAACCGAGTACGCCAGAAGCCATTCAGGCGTTGGCGGATAACACGTTGAAGCAGATTGCGGCGATCTACGCCGCGCACCACATCGAAGCCAATGCCGTGCAGCAGCAAATGCTGGCCTCGCATGTACGGGCGATGGCAGCGCGTTCCCTCACGGGAGAAGCCTTGCCGGAAGTGGAAGCCGAACTGTTTGAAGATATCTCGCCAGAAACCATGGCGCTGGCACAGCAGGTGGTGGATCTGTTTGGCAATCTGCCCAAAGAAGAAGCCTGGTTGTTATCGGTGCATATCGAAGTGGCGAAATCCAACGAAGCATAAATCGAGAGGAATTGAACATGGTAACAGTCGTGATTGGTGATCGTCTGGGTAAAGGTCAGAAAGTCGCAGCAGGGATTGAGAAAGCAGGCGGCCGTGCCGTGGTGGTGCCGGGCGTCGCAGCGGACATGAAGCTGGGCGATGTGATGAAAGCGGAAAACGCCGACTTCGGCATCTCTTTCTGCGGCAGCGGCGGCGCGGGTGCCATCACTGCGCAAAACAAATATGGCTACAAAGCCAAACACGGTATGCGTTCGATTGATGAAGGCGTGACCGCCATCAACGAAGGCGCCACCGTGCTGGGCTTTGGCTTTATGGATAAAGAAGAGCTGGGTGAACGTCTGGTGCAGGCCTGGAATAAAAAACACGGCAGCTAAGCATGAAACAGCAATACGAGACGCAGGTCACGGTGCAGGGCAAAGGCGACAGCAAAGCGAAAGCCTTTTCCGATGCACTGAGCAAGGTGCAGCAGCAAGTGCTGCGCACCAGCCAAAAGATTCTGTTGCGCATTGAACCCATAGATGTGCGGGTGCTGCGCGCGCAGGAGAGCGTACGCACAGAGAAGTTCTTGTTCTTCTTTCTGGCGCGCGAACGACGGAATTACAGCGTCGAGCTGGAAATCACCGTCAGCGTCACCGTGATCGACACCGATAAGGTGGATTTCATCGCGACGAAATAAAAACGACAACAAAGGGTACAACAACATGTTTTTAATCATTTTGTTTAAGTCGTTGATCATTGGTGGATTGGTTGGCGTTGGAGTAGGAGCGGGCGCAGCGCGCATGTTCCATGCACCGACCACTCAAGGTATGGGCGCGTTTCGTACCTTGGGTGAACTCAATTCCTGTGAAGGCGATCCTGCATCGCACTTCTCCTTTGGTCTTGGCTTCTTCTTTAACGCCTGGGCATCGTCTGTGGCGGCAGGCTCCTTCACACAGGACGTTGACCACCGCATTCTGCCCAACTGGGGCGCGGCTGCGTTGATGGTGAAAAATCGTAACGTCGCGGAAACCCTGCACAACCCGAAACGCATGGCGATTGCCTGCGGCATCATCGGCATGATCGTGGTGGCGTTCCTCAACAGTACCGCTTCTGCGGTGCCAGCGGCATTACAGGTTACGGCGGTTAAAGTGCTGGTACCGGCGGCCAACCTGCTGGTGAACACCGTAATGCCGGTGATCTTCTGGCTGGCAGCGATTGATGCCGGTAAGAAATCCGGTTTCTGGGCGACCATCTTTGGTGGTCTGGCGCAGTTGATCATGGGCAATGCCGTACCGGGTCTGGTGCTGGGTATCCTGATTGGTAAAGGCGTGGAAGAGAGCGGCTGGAACAAAGTCACTAAAGTGATGATGTTCGCGATTGTGCTGCTGTTCGCTCTGAGTGGCTTCTTCCGTGGTTTCGACATGAAACTGCTGCAATCCTTCCAACTTGGCATTCCTGGCTGGCTGGACATGATTCACAACAGCCTGAGCGGCAAATAAGGAGCCTTGAGAATGAACGAGACCGAAAACAAAGGGTTCTGGTACGCCGACTGGTCTTTCCCGATCTTTGTTGGCCTGCTGTCCGCCGGGGTGTTTGCCGGTACGCACATGTATTACCTGTACGGCATTGGCGCGTTTAACGAAGTGGCGTTTGTTTCAATGCTGCGTTCCGGCATGGAAACCGGCGTGTATGGCGCCGTGGCGGCGTTTGGTGCCAGCTTCCTGTTTGCCCGCATCATCGAGGGTTCGCTGGTCGGGATTCTGGATATTGGCGGTGCGATTCAAACCGGTGTCGGGCTGGGCGTTCCGGCCTTGCTGCTCGGTGCGGGCATCGTGTTCCCGGTGGCGAACTTTGCCGCGTCACTGGCAACGGGCCTGGTGGTGGGTTTAGCGATTGGCTATCTGATTATCCTGGCGCGTAAGTTCACCATCAATCAGAGCGACTCCACCTACGGTGCGGACGTGATGATGGGCGCAGGTAATGCTTCCGGCCGCTTCCTTGGGCCGTTGATTATCCTGTCTGCGATGGCGGCATCGATTCCGATTGGCATCGGTTCGCTGGTGGGTGCGTTGTTGTTTTATCTGTGGAACAAACCGATCACCGGTGGCGCGATTTTAGGTGCCATGGCGTTAGGCGCGATGTTCCCGGTTTCGCTGTAAAGCTGTTTCCGATTTAACGGTCGCCCTTCACGGCGACCCTACGATTGAACAGCGCATTCTGTGGGGGCGTATTGATGCCCCCGCACAGATGTGATGCAGATTCCGAAGGGTGCGTATTCATGTGCACCAGGCTGAATGCAGGTTGTTAAGGAGTAAATATGTTTGATCTGATTCTGCGCCGCGCGCGTTTGTGCGACGAACAGCTGGTGGATATCGCCATCCAGCACGGCAAGATTGCTGCGGTCGGCGACGTCAGCGGTTCAGCTCAGCAGGAGCGCGATTTAGCAGGGCGCTACTACGTCAGTGCGGGTTGGATCGACAGCCACGTGCACTGCTATCCCAAATCCCCGATTTATCACGATGAAGCCGATGCGATTGGGATGGCGCAGGGCGTCACTACCGTGGTTGATGCAGGCAGCACCGGCGCGGATCATATCGACGATTTCTATCAGCTCACCCGTTCCGCCACCACTGAAGTACGCGCGCTGATCAACATCTCACGCACCGGCATCATCACCCAGAACGAACTGGCGGATATGGCGCAAATCGACGGTGATGCGGTGGTGCAGGCGGTGAAACGTCGCCCGGACTTTATCGTGGGATTAAAAGCGCGCATGAGCAGCAGCGTGGTGGGTGAAAATGGCATTCAGCCGCTGATTCGCGCCAAAGCCATTCAGCAGGCGGCGGGAAATCTGCCGCTGATGGTGCACATCGGCAACAACCCGCCGGTGCTGGAAGAGATCGCCGATTTGCTCACCTCCGGTGACATCATCACTCACTGCTTCAACGGCAAACCCAACCGCATTCTGTCGCCGCAGGGCGAACTGAAAGCCGCGGTGAAAAATGCCATCGCGCGCGGCGTGAAGCTGGATATCGGCCATGGTAGTGCCAGCTTCAGCTTTGAAGTGGCCCGTCAGGCCATCGCGCAGGGTATTCTGCCCGACACCATTAGCTCGGACATTTACTGTCGCAACCGCATCAACGGCCCGGTACATAGCCTGGCGCATGTGATGTCGAAATTCTTCAGCATTGGCATGACGCTGCCGCAGGTTATCGACTGCGTCACCGGTAATGCCGCTGCTGGCCTGCGCTTAGCGGGCAAAGGGCGCTTAACCGAAGGTTATGACGCCGACCTGACCATTTTTACCGTCAAAGAGGAAGCCCGCCCGTTCGTTGATGCTGAAGGCGAACGGGTTTTGGGTGAGCAACATTTGCTGCCGCTGGCCGTGGTTATCGCGGGTAAGTGGCATCTGACTGATGAAGGGAAAGCCAATCATGTCTTCGATTTATGAAAAATATGACCTGAAACAGGTCATCAATGCCTCCGGTCGTATGACCATTCTTGGTGTTTCAACGCCTTCTGCCGATGTGGTCGAGACCGTCAGCTACGGTTTGAATCACTATTTCGAGATCAAAGATCTGGTCAATAAAACCGGCGCGTATATCGCTAAACTGCTGGATGTCGAGAGCGCGGTGGTGGTCTCCTGCGCCTCTGCGGGCATCGCACAGAGCGTGGCGGCGGTGATCGTTAAAGATAACGACTGGCTGCTGGACAACCTGCATGCCGCGCCGCTGACCGTGCCGCACGATATCGTGGTGCCGAAAGGCCATAACGTGAACTTCGGCGCGCCGGTGGGGGCGATGGTGGCGCTGGGCGGCGGACGTCTGGTGGAAGCCGGCTACAGCAACGAATGTTCGCCAGAACAGCTGGCTGCGGCCATCACGCCAACCACGGCGGCGCTGCTTTACATCAAATCACACCACTGCGTGCAGAAGAGCCACCTAAGTGTGGAGCAGGCGGCGGTAGTCGCGCGTAAACACGGTATCCCGTTAATCGTGGATGCGGCGGCAGAAGAAGATCTGCAGTGCTACTACCAGATGGGCGCGGACCTGGTGATCTACAGCGGCGCCAAGGCGATCGAAGGGCCGACCAGCGGTCTGGTGATTGGCCGCACTCAGTACGTTGAGTGGGTAAAACGTCAGAGCAACGGCATTGGCCGCGCGATGAAAGTCGGTAAAGAGGGGATTCTCGGTCTGACGCAGGCGATTGAAAACTATCTGGTGCAGCCGAAAACCACCGGCGCTGAGATGGTCGCCAACATGACGCCGTTTATCGACAACCTCAATACGCTGAATGGTGTGTCCGCACGCGTAGTGTGGGATGCGGCGGGCCGCGATATCGCCCGTGCTGAGATCAAGTTCGATGAAGCCGTCACACAATGGCCAACCGGCGAGCTGGTGCAGGCGTTGAAAACCGGCGACATCGCTATCTACTTCCGTGGCTACAAGGCCAATGAAGGCATTATCGAAGCCGACGTGCGCAGCGTCAGTGCCGATCAGTTGCATATTATTTTTAGCCGTATCCAGGCGTTACTCAGCGGAGGAAAACGCGCATGAGTCTGAACCCGAATTTTTATCAGGGCCGTCTGTGCCTCAACGTGCTGGCCGGTTCTAAACAGAACGCCAAAGAGATCTGGCAGGCCGCAGAAGGCCACGTGCTGGTGGGTGTGTTATCAAAAAATTACGCGAGCAATGAAGAAGCGATTGCCGATATGCGTGAGTACGCGGCACTGATCGACAACGCGCTGTCCGTCGGACTGGGCGCGGGCGATCCGAATCAGTCGGCGATGGTGAGTGAGATCTCAGCGGTGCTGCAACCGCAGCACGTGAACCAGGTGTTTACCGGTGTGGCGACCAGCCGCGCGCTGCTCGGGCAGAATCACACCGTGGTCAACGGTTTGATTTCACCAACCGGCACGCCGGGACTGGTGAAAATTTCCACCGGACCGCGCAGCTCGCAACTGGAAGATGCGATTGTGCCGATCGACAGCGCTATCGCCATGCTGCAGGACATGGGCGGCAGTTCGGTGAAATACTTCCCGATGGGCGGCTTAAAAGCGGTGAATGAGTACCGTGCCGTTGCTGAAGCCTGTGCGCGTCACGACTTCTGGCTGGAACCGACCGGCGGCATCGATCTCAATAACTTCGAAGCCATTGTGCAGATTGCACTCGATGCGGGCGTCAGCAAAGTGATTCCACACGTCTATAGTTCGATCATCGACAGTGCCACTGGCGACACGCGCATTGACGATGTGCGTCAGCTTCTGGCAACGTGCAAGAAACTGCTGTAACAAACGAGTCACAGGTGAAGCTCCGTGAGATTTCCCAATCAGCGTCTGGCCCAACTTTTCGCTGCGCTGCAAAACGAAACGCTGCCGCAGGATGAGCTGGCGCGCCGCTTTTCTGTTTCAACGCGCACGGTGCGCACCGATATCACCGCGCTGAATGCGCTGCTGGAGCAACACGGCGCACAGTTCGTACTGGCGCGCGGCGCGGGATATCAGCTGAAGATCGATGATGTGGCGCTTTTTGACCGTCTGCAGGAAGAGAGCGCCGCGCCGCTGCGCGTGCCGCGCACTTCTCAGGATCGCGTACGCTATTTGCTCACGCGTTTTCTCACCGCCGCCTATTCACTCAAGTTGGAAGACCTGTCGGAAGAGTGGTTTGTCAGCCGTGCCACCCTGCAAAGCGACATGGCGGAGGTGCGAGAATGGCTTGGCCGCTATCATCTGAATATCGAAACCAAGCCGCATTACGGCATGAAGTTGTTCGGCAGCGAAGCGGCGATCCGCACCTGCCTGACGGATTTGCTGTGGCAAATTGATCAGGAGATGCCCGACAGCCCGCTGTTGACGGTGGAAGCGCTGCACAGCGGCATCCTGGCACAGCTGGAACCGCTGTTGCAGCACTGCTTTAATCAGTATGCGATTCGCCTGAGCGATGAGGGCGAGCGCTATCTGCAAATTTACTGTGCGGTGGCGGTGCGACGCATCAGCGAAGGTTTCCCGCTCAACGATCCCGGCGCAGAAGATGTCGGTGATGAGGTGCGCGAAGCCGCGCATCATCTGGTGAATCTGATGCAGCCGCTGGTCGGGAAACCGATCTCGCAGGCGGAAGAGAACTGGCTGCGCGTCAATATCGCCGCCCGGCAGATTCAGGCGCTGTCGCCCAGCACCATTAATGCTGATGACGCCGATGCGTTAGTCGATTACCTGCTGAACTACATCAACACCCATTACAACTACCGCTTGCAGCAGGATGAGCAGCTGCGGGCCGATCTGCTCACCCATATCAAAACTATGATTACCCGGGTGCGCTACCAGATTCACATCCCCAACCCACTGCTGAGTAACATCAAACAGCACTATCCGATGGCGTATGACGTGACGCTGGCGGCGGTCACCAGCTGGGGAAAATACACGCCTTATAGCATCAGCGAGAACGAAATCGGTTTTCTGGTGCTGCACATCGGTGTCGGGCTAGAGCGGCATTACGATGTCGGCTATCAACGCCATCCGCAGGTGCTGCTGGTGTGCGACAGCGGCAACTCCACACTGCGCATGATTGAAGCGCTGCTGCTGCGTAAATACCCGCAGTTGGTGGTCACGGCGCGTTTGTCGCAGCGTGATTACGAGATGCGCGAACACATTGACGAAGATTTCGTGATTTCCACCGTGCGTTTGAGTGAGAAGAATAAGCCGATTGCGGTGATGTCGCCGTTCCCGACCGAGTTCCAGCTGGAGCAGTTGGGTAAGCTGGTGCTGGTGGATCGCACACGGCCTTACATGCTGGAAAAATACTTCGATGCACAGCACTTTATGGTGCTGGATAAGCCGATGACGCAATCCGCGCTGTTCCGCGTGTTGTGCGATCAGCTGGAGTCAGAAGGCTGTGTGGATGCGGATTTTTATCCCTCCGTCGAAGAGCGAGAAGCGATTGTCAGCACCTTGCTCGGCGAAGGCATTGCGCTGCCACACTCACTGGGATTGCTGGCGAAGAAAACCGTGGTGTACACCGTGCTGGCGCCGCATGGCGTGAGCTGGGGTGATGAAACCGCTTCGGTGATTTTCCTGCTGGCGATCAGCAAAAGCGAATACGAAGAGGCGATGGCGATTTACGATCTGTTCGTTACTTTCCTGCGCGAGCGGGCGATGACCCGATTGCGCGATTGCGCGGATTTCGTCAGCTTTAAAGCGGTGGCGATCGATTGTCTGAGCCGGATGTGATGGTAAACCAGGGCCGGATGAAGCCAGCACTACAACGTCCGGCACGCATCCCGGCTCGTGATGTTTGCGATGAATATCCCGCTACACTGTTGGGGTAGAGTCAGTATTTATGCCGGCCTGGTCTTAATCAGCTACGCTGCTTCGCCAGCAACCGCGGGATTTCACGCAGGCACCACGCCTTGGCTTCACCCATGCTATCGCGGCGCCACGCCATAATGATATCCACTTCACGGGTGTATTCGGCACTCACCACACGCAGACGGCCTTCGGCGATATCCTGTTCCACCATCGGATAAGGCATGGTGGCGACTCCCAACCCCGCCAGCAGCGCTCGGCGTTTATCATCCATGCTGCTCACCGTCAGGCGTTGCTGTTTATCCAGCAGCTGCACCGTTAACACCGGGCGTTCGCGCGCGGTATCCGCCACCGCGATACCGCGATACTTCACGCGCGTCACTTCAGACAGCGGCTCGGCTTCCTGATGAATCGGGTGATCCGGACTGGCCACGTACACGCTCATAATGCTGTAAAGCTTACGGGTGTTGATCTCGGTTGAGGCACGGAAGTGCATATCAGGCGCAATCACGATATCCGCGCGGCCTTGTTCCAGGCGCTCCCAGGCACCGGCCAATACTTCGGTGACCAGTGAAATCTGCGTGTTGGCTTTCTCCGCCAGTTTTTCAACGACAGGGAACAGCAGGTTGGTGGGGATCAGCGCTTCGGCCACGATGGTGAGATGGGTTTCCCAACCGCGAGCCAGCGCTTCGGCATCGGTGGTGAGTTTATCGGCCGCTTCCAGCAGCACGCGCCCACGCTCCAGTAGCATACGCCCGACATTGGTGAACTTGGTGCGATGGCCAGATCGATCAAATAGAACCACATCCAACTCTTCTTCCAGTTTCTGCATGGTGTAGCTCAATGCAGAGGGAACGCGGCCCAGTTCATCGGCTGCCGCAGCAAAGCTGCCACGACGATCGATAGCATCCATCACACGTAAAGCTTCGAGGGTTAACGCGCGGTCTTTTGCCATGCCGGTTCTCTGTCAGTAAATTTGAATATGCCAGGCAGATTAACTGGCTAACAATCCGGCGTCCAGCCTTTTACCATTAACGTATAAAGCCTGTGGTCGAATCTCACCGCAGTGCGTCGGAGGTAAATCATGATGACAACCCGCTGCGCGTCAGCATGTGGCCAGGCCGATTTTGGTTGGTTGCAGGCGCGATACAGCTTCTCTTTTGGCCACTATTTTGACCCGAAATTAATGGGCTACGCTTCATTGCGTGTGCTTAATCAGGAAGTGCTGGCACCCGGTGCGGCGTTCCAGCCACGCAGCTATCCGCAGGTGGATGTGCTGAACCTGGTGTTGCAAGGCGAAGCAGAGTACCGCGATAGCGAAGGCAACCACCTGATCGCGCGGGAAGGCGAAGCCATGCTGTTGTCGGCGCGGCAGGGCGTGAACTACAGTGAAATCAATATCAGCAAAGATCACCCGCTAACACGCATGCAACTGTGGCTGGCGGCCTGCCCGGATCGAGAGAATCCGCTGCTGCAGAAAATCGCTGTGCCGCAGCAGACCCGTTTCTTGCTGGCCTCGCCAGACGGCGTGGATGGCAGCCTGCAACTGCGTCAGCAAGTTTGGGTCCATCAAGTGATACTCGCACCCGGTGAGCAGCATACGGTGAAACTGAACGGCCCTCGTGCCTATCTGCAATCTATCCACGGTTCGTTGGATCTGCAGGCAAGTAGCGCCAATCAGGAGTTACTGAGCTGCGGTGACGGCGCGTTCTTGAGTGAAGAACAGCAGATTACGTTGCAGGCGAAAACGCCGCTACGTGCCCTCGTCATCGATTTACCGGCATAAAAAAGGCAGCCCGCTGAGGCTGCCCTTGTCTGTGGTCGGGGCGCAGCTGACTGCGCCCGTCAACTGCAGATTACTTCAGGATGGTGAACGCGGTCGTTACGTGTTTCACACCGCTTACACGACTGGCCACATCGGCCGCCGCAGTGGCTTCCTGTTGTGTCACCAGACCCAGCAGGAACACTTCACCGTTTTCCGTGGTCACTTTCACGTTCGAGGATTTCACCTGATCGCTACCCAGCAGCTGCGAGCGGATTTTGGTGGTGATCCAGGTATCGGATGATGACGTGCCGAGGCTCACTTTCTGGCCGGTACGGATTTCGTTATACACTTCGGTGGCACCATCCACGCCCATCGCAATCTGCTTGGCGCGGCTCGCCAAATCCGCCGATGGTGATTGGCCGGTCAGCAGTACTTTGCCCTGATAAGCGGTGACCACGACGCGCGCCTGGTTTTTAATTTGTTCATCTTTAGCCAGTGCATTAGTGACACGCAGTTCCAGCGTACCATCATCCACTTGCGTACCGACGGTGCGCGGGTCCGTTGCTGTTTTGGTCGCCACAGCGGCGCCGCCTGCCACAACGGCAACACAGCCTTGCAGCATCATGGCAGTTAAAAGAATGGCGACAGCGTTCAATGCTTTCATTTGAGCTCCTTCAGTCATTCCTGGTGTGGGAACAAAGTGTTATCAATCAAATCACACAGGCAGTTCAGCGTCAGCATATGCATCTCCTGAATGCGTGCACTGCGATGTGACGGAATGCGAATTTCCACATCGTGCGGACCCAACAGGCCCGCCAGCTCACCGCCATCATGGCCGGTCAGCGCGACGATAGTCATATCGCGAGTCACCGCAGCTTCAACCGCTTTAACAATATCGCGGGTGTTGCCACGGGTTGAAATAGCCAGCAGCACATCACCGGCCTGACCAAGCGCGCGAACCTGCTTGGCATAAACTTCATCGTGGAGACGATCGTTGCCGATCGCCGTCAGCATGACATTGTCGGCGCTCAGTGCCAGCGCAGGCAGGCTGGGGCGCTCGGTCTCAAAACGGTTAATCATACTGGCGGCAAAATGCTGAGCATTGGCCGATGAAGCACCGTTACCACAACTCAGGATTTTGTTACCGTTCAGCAGCGACTGCACCAGCGTCATAGCGGCGCGAGAAATCGCATCCGGCAGTGCCTCCGCAGCGGCGATTTGAGTCTGAATACTTTCGGTAAAACACGCTTTAATTCTGTCCTGCACAAGACCACCTGGTTCTATCCATCGGCATTAAAGGCATCGGGCAGCCATTCCAGCTCACGCCCGGTAATGGCAATGATGTCAAAACGGCAATTCACCGTATCAAAACTGCCGCCGCGTGCCAGCAACCACCATGCAGCCGTACGCAGCAGCTTTTGTTGTTTCTGGCGCGTCACGCTGGCGGCGGCACCGCCGTAGCGCGCATCGCGTCGATAGCGCACTTCGACAAACACCCAGCAATCGGCGTCTTGCATAATGAGGTCAATTTCCCCACTGCGGCAACGCACGTTGCTGGCAACCCATCGCAGCCCGGCGCGCTCCAGATAGCCACGCGCCTGCTGCTCCTGCTCAGCGCCAATGCGCTGGCGGTTTACTGCACCGGAACGATTTGTCCCTGACGATACTGGTTCCATGCCAACTTCCTGTTGATCACGCAATCCGTGTCGGCGCTCAGCTTGCCGGTGTTGCCGTCAATGGCAAAGCCAGGCACCTGACGCATCTGGTTAAAGTGATTCGCCAGCGTCCAGGCATCAATGCCCATCGCGTAGAGGCGAACCAGCGAATAATCGTTGTTAAACGACTTCGCCGCCTGCTGCATCAGGCCCGGATTGTTGCCGGAGAGCAGCGGAATATCACTGAACTGCAGGCCATCCATTTCCAGACGGAAGTCTGGACCTGCACCCGCCTGTGCGCTGCGCGAACTGGCGTACAGCGCGATGTTGTTGCGGCTGCTGGTGCGCATCGCGATCATCGGCTTGATCAGTTGCAGCTCATCCTGGCTGGCCACGATGTACACTGCATCCACACTGCCGCCGCTGGCATCGGTCGTTGGCGCTGGCGGGGTGGTTTGCGGCGCTGGAATGGTCAGGCCCGCAACAGCCACGCCGGCAGACTGCGGCTGTTCAACTGTCAGCGGCGTGCCACTCAATGCGATACCGGCTCCGCTATTAATACCTTGTTTCAGCTCAGAAACGCCACCGAAACGCTGTTGCAGTACGGTGGAACCGCCGAGTTGCTGCCACTCCTGTGCGAACGCCTTGCTGACGCGATCGCCATAGCTGCTACGCGGTACCAGCAGTAATGGCTGGCGTTTGCCTTGCTCGTAGATATGGTGCGCGGCATCGCGCGCTTCGTCTTCAGGAGAAAGCGCAAAATAACAAATATTCGGATGGTTCTGGATCTGTTCTGGCTCGTTCAGCGCCAGCACGTTGAGTGGCGTCTGGCTGTTCACCACCGATTCCACGTCGTTTTTCAACAGTGGGCCCACCACGATGGTCGCGCCATCTTGCTGAGCCTGCTGCATTACCTGGGCAATCGGCTGACTGCTGGTGTCATAAACTTTAACCTGAGCGTTGCTGTCCGGCTGAGCCGCCGTAGTCGCCGGTTGTGCTGCGGGCTGCGGCTGTTCGGCCTGTGGCGGCATATTACCTGCCATGGCCGGGCTGACAACTGCGTTAGCGGCAGCGTTAGCATCGGCAGGCTGCTGTGCGTTCGCGTCGCCAGGCTGTTGTGCTGACGGCTGGCCATTGGCATCGGTTGCCGCTGTAGCGGCAGGGGCGGGTTGCGGGGCTGGTGCAGTTAACACGCCATTTTTGGCATCGTTAAAACCTTTCTGAATCGCATTGGCAAAAACCTGTGCCTGGCCATTCAGCGGCAGCAGTAGCGCGATGGTGCTGGTCGAGGCTTTGGTGAAGTTTTGCACCTGGCTAAGCTGCGTTGGTAATGTTTTCGCACCCGGGTTTTGCGGATAACGTGTCTGCCAGTCTTTGATCGCCGCTTTCAGCATCTGCGGATCCTGGCTGTTGGTGTGCCAGGTGTTGAGCAGATCCAGCCAGCCTTGCAGGGTGTTCTCATTGGCGTTAATCACCAGGCTGTTCAGCTGATCCTGCGTCATTTGCGTCAGAGCTTGCCAGGTGGCGTCAATATTGCTCTGGTGGTCGGCGCCTTGCAGCAACGGCTCCTGAGCAATATAGGCGCGTAAGAGCGCGAGTGAAGGGCGATTCTGCGCCGCAGCGATTTGCAGTGCGTAGTAGCGCACCTGCTGATCCTGAGACAGGCCATCAGTCTTCACCTGACCCAGCGTCTGCTGAGCGCCGCCGAAATCCTGCTGACCAATCTGCATCTGCGCGCGCAGTAATTGCAGCTCCTGCTGCTGCACTGCAGAGAGCTGCTGTGGCAGTTGCGAGATCTGATCGTTAGCCTGCGGATACTTTCCTTCCTTCAACAGGGCACGGATGGCAAGTAATTGCCAGTCGGTCTTGCTATCATCGCTGCTTTGCTGCACCTGCTGCAGATAATAGTCAGACCGGCCAGTAGCAGGCCCC
Organism: Pantoea sp. ME81; assembly: GCF_903970985.1. NCBI lineage: Bacteria > Pseudomonadati > Pseudomonadota > Gammaproteobacteria > Enterobacterales > Erwiniaceae > Pantoea > Pantoea sp. ME81. Next base: position 15,923 of record NZ_CAJCKS010000015.1, read on the forward strand.
TGAATATTGACGTTGGAGGTTTGCTGCGGTCCCTGGCCGCTACAGGCGGCTAAAATCAGTCCAGCGAGAAGAACAGGTACAAAGCGTCCTGCTTTATGACGTACGACTTTTGAAGGAAGCATACTGTATCCAGTGATGTTTTTTTCTAGATGCTCAATATTAAATCGGCAATTCGGATGAAACAATGAAACAACTCGATCGGGCAGAGATTTCTGCCAGCACGCTCTATATCGTTCCTACCCCGATCGGTAACCTGGGTGATATCACGCAGCGTGCGCTGACGGTGCTTGCGAGCGTCGATCTGGTCGCAGCGGAAGATACACGTCATACCGGGCTGTTGCTACAACATTTCGCCATCAATGCGCGACTGTTCGCACTTCACGACCACAACGAACAACAGAAAGCAGAAGTGTTGTTAGCCAAGCTGCAAGAAGGCCAGAGCATTGCGCTGGTCTCGGATGCGGGCACGCCATTAATCAACGATCCTGGCTATCATCTGGTACGTCGCTGCCGTGAAGCAGGTGTGCGCGTGGTTCCGTTGCCGGGTGCCTGCGCGGCGATTACAGCATTAAGTGCGGCGGGGTTACCGTCAGATCGTTTCTGTTACGAAGGATTTCTGCCCGCCAAGAGTAAAGGCCGCTGCGATGTGCTGCGCTCCCTTGAGAATGAACCACGTACCCTCATTTTTTATGAATCCACGCACCGTTTGATCGATAGCCTGCAAGATATGGTGAGCGTATGGGGTGCAGATCGCTATGTGGTGCTGGCGCGTGAAATCACCAAAACCTGGGAAACCATCCAGGGCGCGCCGGTGGGCGAACTGCTGGCCTGGGTACTGGAAGATGAAAACCGTCGCAAAGGCGAGATGGTGCTGATTGCTGAAGGGCACAATGCCGATGACGAAGCGCTGCCTGCCGAAGCGTTGCGCACCCTGGCGTTGCTGCAGACTGAGCTGCCGCTGAAAAAAGCCGCTGCGTTAACGGCGGAAATTCATGGCGTTAAGAAGAACGCCCTGTATAAGTACGCGCTGGAGCAGCAAGAGGCGTGACAAACGCGGGCGGATCGCCTATTATCCCGCGCCGAAGCTGACCAGACAGTCGCCGCTTTGTCGTCGTCCCTTTCGGGGGAGACGGGCAGAGGGGAGGAAAGTCCGGGCTCCATAGGGCAGGGTGCCAGGTAACGCCTGGGGGGCGCAAGCCTACGACCAGTGCAACAGAGAGCAAACCGCCGATGGCCCAGTAATGGGATCAGGTAAGGGTGAAAGGGTGCGGTAAGAGCGCACCGCGCGGCTGGCAACAGTTCGTGGCACGGTAAACTCCACCCGGAGCAAGGCCAAATAGGGGTTCACAAGGTACGGCCCGTACTGAACCCGGGTAGGCTGCTTGAGCCAGTGAGCGATTGCTGGCCTAGATGAATGACTGTCCACGACAGAACCCGGCTTATCGGTCAGTTTCGACTTTTTGAAAAACAATACGTTGGTGTGTCTCAGGCCTTTAAAGGTGAAAATGTGACACAGACTGTGATACAGAAGAGACACACCAACGGTTGTTCCATCCCCAATATCCTCAAGCGTGGCAATCGCTACAGCCTTCATTTCAGATTACCAGCAGGGCGTCTCTTTCGCGCTTCTCTGAGCTGCGATTCTGCCAGCAGAGCAAAATTCATTTCTTCCCGCCTTTCAATATTCATTTCTCTCGTTAAATCGGCGAGGATGGAGCCAGCCCAACTATTGGATATCGTGCAGAAAATGAAGCGGTTAGAACAAAAAGACATTGATAACTATTTGCTTAGCATTCAGATAGGATTTTATAGCGCAGCCAAAAACATCCCATCAACTGTACGTAGCACCCTGCGAGAATCAGGTTCATTAGCTCATGAAAAACGTAGTGCGTTTGATTTCGGGCAACTGCTTGATGGAACCTTTAAGAATGATGTTGAACCGATATCGACAGATACAGTCATTGAGGAACTTAGTAGTCAGTTTGATCTTACTGGCATGGAGAATGAAATCGATTATCTGGCATCAGAGTATGATCTTCTCTGGAGGCATTATTGCGATGCACACTTGGCCTTTATGGAGAACCGTAATTCTGATTATCGTCAGATCGTCAGTTCTATGCGACCAGACCGCGAATATTCCTCCATTCCAGCAGATAAACCCCACAAACCATCGAAACCCGTCATTACGCTCTCTCAGGCGTGGGAGGGGTTTGTCAGGTTTAAATCCGACTGGAAGCCGCAGATTCGGCAGGGTAATGAAAAATATTTCGAGGTGATCAAAGCGGTGCTGGGATCTGATACATCAGTTACAGATATTACCCGACGCGATATCAAAAATTTGCTCGAAGTAGTTGAAGGACTGCCACGTCAGAACAAGAAGCCATACAACAAAATGACGATCCAACAATGTCTCGATCTGGATGAAATTCCTGATGACGATCTCATATCGAGCAAGACAGTTAGAGATTATCTGAAACTTTGTCAGGGGCTATTTTCCACCTACTTAACCATGGAAATCGGAGCGCTGGATACAGCGCCAACGGATAAAGTCAGATACGAAGCTCAAAGCAAGAGTTATGGCAACTATAGCCGTACAGAGATGCGAAGACTGGTTGAGCACTTCACGACACTTGAAGACTGGAAGAAATGGGTGTTCTTGTTACTGTCATATACTGGTGCCAGACGTGCTGAGATATCGAAACTGACGGTATCGGATATTCGCTTTGATGACGACAGCCAGTGGCACTATATCATGATTGAGGACAGCAAAACGGATGCCGGGACGCGACAAGTTCCCCTTGCGCCTCGTCTCGTTGAGATGGGTTTCTTAGCATATGTGAAAGGTAAAGCGGCGGGTGAAAAGCTCTTTCCTGAAATAACTAACAGTACGCAACTTACTCGTATTTTCCATGTTATACGTGAGACGTTGGATATCGATTATATGGACGACTACAAAAGCCGACGTATCGTACATAGTTTACGCCACACTTTTATCACCGAAGTTCAAAAGACTAACAACACACAACTTGTGCAACAGGTGGTTGGTCATGAGCATTCAAACATAGGGCAGACGCAACGTTACACCCACCGATTCACTGTTTCTGATTTACTACCAGTAGTGAAATGTTTTGATTGGTTTAAATGATAATCAATCTCATCAAGGTTGATTTTTAAAAGGAAATGCTGTAAAATCAGTGGGTAGGGTGAAATCCCTTCCCATCATCATAAGGAGCATAATGTATGTAACGCCCACGCCAGCCGCTTTCACATTTCCCACCGATGAAGAGCGAATCCAACTGGCAACACTACTGAATACCGTTGACCTGCGTGCGACAACCCCAAGGATCAACGTCCTGCACTACCTGAACACAACCGATATTCCTGTAACCGCTGAGATGGTTTCAAATTACGTCGATCTCCCGTTATCTACAGCTTATCGGGCATTGACTGCGCTTGAAACCAATAGGCTTGCAGGTGTTACGTTTGGACGCTCCGAAGTAACCCGCTGGTTCCGGTTCCTCACGGACAGGCCTCAGCATTGCCCTGCGTGCGGGCAGAGCTTCTATACAGAGTACGCGTAAGCCGTACACAAAAACATTGACGAGATGATCGCACTACACGGTCACAACAAATGACGCTCACCACAGAGCGCCATTGGGCTTTTACGCCCATTTCCAACCGATTATGGAGACAATTATGACTACTAAAAGACAGGCCCATAAAGCCGCTGAGAGCGATCTACAGGCATTCCTGAGCGAAGTCGCAGAACGGTTCAAACCTGACGCCACCGTACTGGCAGCGCGGATTGATAACGCCGTCCATAGATACACAGCCACCAGCACCACTCAGCGCTTCAACGCCCCGGCAGCACTTGCAATGCAACAGCTACAGGAGCGGATTCTGGAGGGTTGGCGGTACGATATCGGCATTCCCCAATCGATATATCTCGCTGGTAGTTCAGGGAATATGGCAATCACGCTGCGCAAACCAGAATCGCTGGTGGAGCGGGAGATTGCCGACCTGAAACGACAGGTTGAAGATAGCTATCACGACGAGCTGGCAAACGCGATGGAACGCGAAGTCGACAAACTGGTACAAGACGCAGCCAACGAGAAAAAGCGCCTTGCTGAGGAAGCCGCAGCCACAGAACAAGACGGTATGCGAAAGCTCCTCCGCGATATGCTCCTGACTGGATCGATTGTATGACCGATACCAAAAGCGGGCCAGCAGTGCCCGCATATATCGATCCTGACGCACTGGAGCGAGCCATTGCCGCTGCTCGAAAAATCCGGGAAGCCAACCCGGAGCGCTACAGATCGCTACCCGTCCAGCCAGAGGAAAAACGATGAAAATTTACGATATCACCGTGACGGGAATAACCGCCGACTGGCTGACCGCCACGCGCGGAAATATGCCTCTGCCGGTATTCGTTCGTAAGCTGCTGACGGAGATCGCCAGCCAGCCCGAGAAATATAGTGACCTGACCCAAACCATTAACGACTCAGTGGAGTACAAATGCCAAACCCGAACAACGAAAAAATAATTGATAATGCTGCCAATGATTCCGATGGGATCTACATTGACGAAAAAAACGAACATGAGCGACTGGCACACCAGTTTGCGGCATACCTGATTAACCAGGGATTCATCTATCTGTCCCGGAAAAATGGCGCAGAGCTGTACAGCACGTTGACAGGTAAATTCCATCCGTTCCACGCGGAGACTAACCTCTATCAACAGTGGCTGCGAAAACAGTCAGAGCACAGACGCAGCGGTCACAATCCCCTGCTACACGATATTCTCCGCCAGCGGATTAAATACGCATCGGCGCGTGAATTTATCCCCGGAGGCGCTCGCCCTCTGGTATACGAGGCGGACGGTGTACCCGTTCTGAATACCTGGAAGCCATACGAACCACAGATAACCGCCGCAGCCGGTATTGATTTGTCACTCTGGACAGAATATCTGGAGCGCCTTTTCCCGGACGCTGACGAGCGGCACACCGTTGTACAATGGTTGGCGCATATGTTCCAGCACCCGGAGGTTAAACCCTCATGGCACCTCATGTTGACGAGTGCGACAGGCACAGGGAAGGGATTCCTGTTCGATCAGGTTCTCGCACCTCTTCTACTGGGGCAGGCATCGTTACTCAGTTCGTATGACAAACTGACTGGTCAGTTCAGCACTGTGATCGCCAATAATTTGCTGGTGTTTCTGGACGATTGTCGCAGTAGCTCAAAATCGCTGCATACCCGGTTGAAATCCCTGCTGACAGAGCGCCGCCAGCAGATCGAGGAGAAGCAGGAGCAGGCCCGGATGGTTTCAACCTATACCCGGTTTATCCTCGCCAGCAACGAGCGACGCCCGATCCGCTTTTCACCGAACGAGCGCGAGCGCCGTTGGTTCGTCGTCCGGTTCATGGAGCATCGCCATAACCCAGAGGAGACCGGCGAATTTATCGGTCGATTAGCACAATGGCTAACGCAGGATGGTAGCCTTGATGCCGTTTACTGGTGGTTGATGGCCTATGACCTAACTGGATTCAACCCGCATCATTGCCAAGCAACTGAGACACTGGAAGAGATGCAGGAACAATCGCGATCCATGCTGGATATCGAGTTATCCGACTGGCTGGAGTCAAACCGGGTCTTCAAAATGGAATCGTTTCGCTTGCTGTTTGATGCACCGGCAGACCTGATTAAGCACAGGCTGGAGGAACTTGGATATCGACAAGCGCCAATCAATACTAATGGTGCTGGTGTTGACCGTTCCCGCTACTGGTTCCCGAAGGACTGGAAGCCTAAACAGGCGGCACAGTGGCTTGAGGATGCAACAGACGGTACGACAGAGCAATTCTGACAGGGAGCTATACGCTCCCTTTTTTGCGTCCATCAGTCGAAAAAGCCCAAATAATCCCACCCATAGAGCAAGTAATCCCGCAATAATCCCATCGAAATCCATAATGAAAACCATTATAAATCAGATGATAAACGAAATAATCCCAACAATCCCAATAATCCCACGACCTCATTTAAATACAACGTAGTTACTGTGGCGCACGTCAGTAAGCAACAGGGGCAGCCGGAGGCAGAGCGTAGCATCGTGTGCAAATCCTAAAGCGGCGGCACTTTTCCTGGCTCAGGGACAAAGGCGGTGCTGGTGGAGAAATGCATATGCAACACAGGATCGCTAAACAAGGTTCGCCTTCACCGGGCAACTTATCACGCACACGATAAATTGCTGGAGGCCATATTCTCAGGACAGATTTCTCGCCAGCAGGCGCACCAATGCTTACAGTGATCCATGCGATGATACTTTTCTCATGCTAAATCATAAAAAAACATATATAGTTTTAATTAAGCCTCGCAGGCTCGTGACACATTGGGAACAAAGAAGGGGTCTACGGAAGTAGCTTAGTTCTATTAGATCAAACTTAATATGGTACACAAGCTGTGTTGAATATCACCCAAACAGAAATGGGAGTTTATACCATGGATGGATGTGGCTAATTATTTTTCATGTCATATAAAAATGCAGAACGCTAAGTAAATTCTCTTAGTGTTGAATTAATAATTAAATTAAAATTATAAGGGTTGTTATGAAATCTAAAGCTTATCATGCTTTCGAACAAAAAATAAGTTACTTTGATGATGATGTTGATTTAATAGATGTTTTAAGGGATGGTATATTAAAGGGTGAGTTGAATGATCCTGACTCTAAGTATTTAATTAAAAATATAGATGGTAGTAAACATAAACATTTATCCCGAAGAAGTAATTCAGATGGTAGTCGAGAATTAGTTATAAATCATCTTAGAACCACATTGTACTCTGGTTATATCAAGGATGTTTATGAAGAGGTGACGCATTATTTAAGAATGATACTTATCAAATCAGCTGAAAATGGATTTGATTCCGCAAGAATTGTTGGGGAACACACTTGTAAATTAGATGCTGCTAAAATACTTTCTTCTGGCAGTTGGCAAGGGGTTTCTGAACTGGTTGCAAACTCTATATTCCAAAGTTTAGAATCCGAACAAAGCACTCTTAAACTAATAAAAAAAATCTCTGATAAACTTGCTTTAAACGTCGACAGTACACTTATCAATAATGCTCTTCCCTATCTTGAGATTAGACACTTCTTGATTCACGCAGATGGTCGACTCACTCAAGACTTTATAAACAAAAATAAAAAAATAAAGCACAAAGACAGATACGTCAAGCTGGAATTAGAGCTTATTAAAAAATTAAGGTTGTCTGTGAGTGCTTTAATAAAAGAATTTGATAGTAAGGTTGTTAGTTGCAATCTATTAAAAGAAGAAGATTTGCAACCATAATAGTTAAATTTCATAAATAATGACTTCCTGATGGAGGTCATTATTTATATTGGTGGTGTGATAATTTTTAACTTTTATTATGAAGTTGTGTGTTTTTAATTAAGTGGCAAGTTAATAGTATTCTCTTTCAAGTGTCTTGCTCAATTCCGATATGAGAGATTACGATATTCACTTAAAGCCGACAGTCAGTTCCAGTCTGGACTAATGACGTTTACGCTTCCTTGATATTCCAATTCCGTTTAATTGTTGGTAGGCTCAAGCCTAACTTGAGTGCAACCTTAGACTGACTCAGTCCACTTAATTTGGCTTGCTGTACTCGCTTAAAGGTTTCAATCGCAGCCGGACGGCCTAACTTTTTGCCCTCGGTCTTGGCCCGCGCCAGACCCTCCTTAGTACGCTCAACGATGCGAGACTTTTCGAACTCAGCGAAAGCTGAAAACATGTGCAGCATCAACTTACCTTCCGCGCTGGTAAGATTACGTACTGGCAGATCCAACGACACTACATCAATACCCTTGGATAACAGCATCGCTATAGTTTGTTGCACATCGATGTTATCGCGCCCCAACCTGTCCAGCTTCAACACCACCAGCTGATCACCTTTCTCCAGTTTATGGGTGACCATATCAGCAAAGCCTTTACGCTTCATTGCCTGAACGCCACCAGACACCGTTTCCGATATCACGCGACTATCAAGGATGTCATGGCCTGCCTGGCGGATGGCTACAACCTGGTTTTCTGTCGTCTGCTCACTGGTCGAAACTCGGCAGTACGCAAAGGTGCGCCTCATAATATCCCCTCATGTGGTATCAAAAACGGTATCATAATCTATTTTTGGTATCATTATGTCAATACTCTATTTTAATGATACCATTTTTACATGGTGTTAGCTGGTGTCATAAAACGAACGATTGATGATACCTTTTTGATAAACAGCAGATGAGGCATACGCGAGATATTTTGAGAAGATCGGTGATAATTGAACAGGATGAGCAAAATCTGCCCAGCACCACAGTCCATATACATTTATTGCGAACAATAATAATGATATTTCACCATTTTCCAGTTAAATCATCCAAGAATAGTAAATGTGTTCGAGGCCGGACAGTATTGTTCCAAAGATTATTTTTTAAAGGTAGTGATTTGTACTTTTCTGCGTTACATCTATTCAGAATGTTCTGTAAAAAAATTTAATGCTCGAGTATGATTGAGTGAAAATTAAGCAAATGAAAATTGATATGTCAAACGATATTAAAAAAATCTATTGCAATAATTGCTCACGTGAAACAAAACATTCTATTCTTTCCTACAAGAAAAAAGTAGAAGTTGAGGAGGAAGGAGAGCAAATTACTTATTTTGAGGAGGATAACTATTATCTTTCTGAATGTATGGGTTGTGAAGGAATCACATTGTTCATCGAAAGCACATTCAGCGGGATGAATGACGAGTATTATTCTGTACAGTATCCACCTAAAACCATTAGAAAGGAACCGAAGTGGCTACATCGAATTGATGGTGATGCGATATTATTTAAGCAATCTGATAAAGCTGAGGTTTTCAGAGAGATTTATATAGCGTTGAAAAACAATATGCCTCGATTAGCAATTATGGGAGTTAGGGCATTGCTTGAAATGGTGATGGTTGAAGTTATTGGTGATCATGGGACCTTCAAGAAAAATTTATCTAAGTTAAAAGATGAAGGTTTCATATCAAAGTATCAATATGAAGCAATTGATAAAGTAATCGAAGCTGGTCATGCGAGTATGCATCGAAGTTACAAAGCTTCCAGTAGTGAAATAAATAGCATAATGGATATAACGGAAAATGTCATTGAATCTATCTACATAAATAAACTAAATGTAAGTAAAATAAACCCAACCCCCAGGGTTAAGATATGATAATAGAATGTGGAAAATTTATTATTTTTTAAATGGTTAGTTTTTCGTATGGTTCAATATGTAAAACATGACTTTAATATTTTTTTGATGATCTCATACAATGCCTGCAGGCTTCCTAAGATTAGCCGACTTGGATGATTTGCTCTTTAAATTATACTCATGTAAATACAAAGGGTTATCCAAAATGTCACAAGTAAAGGTGTACTGTAAATATTTCGGTTAAATCGCTATTTATAAGCGATGCATGTAAATTTAATAGGTCTAAAAATTTATCTAACTGCTTTTTATTATTTTGATAACTCGTGTTTATAGAGGAGTCAGTGGTAATTTACAAGAGAAATATTATGGTGTAACGTATCGGTAGATTGAAATGAATACAAAGGGGTATTTATCCCCAACTGTATATAATCCTCTAAAAATAAATGATGAAAATTATAGCATGAAAGAGGTATGCTTGAGATAGGGGCTGCCATTTATTTTTATTCAGCCTGGCATTAAAACTTATCTGACTCTACCATTTGTTAAGTGAAAATACCCCTGAGATATTAACTTGGATTTTGTTGGAACGTAAGGAAAGCTAAATGACAAAATTATTCGTTAAATCTGTTAGAAGTTACAGTCCTGACGTGGACGTAGAATTTGATTTCACTTCCAGAGTAAATCTAATTTATGGATTAAATGGAAGTGGTAAATCAACAATATCTGGTTATTTCTTCAATCCAAACAGTGCAGAATATGCTAATTGTAGGCTGACACCCGAGGAAGATGTTCAATTCCTTGTGTTTAATCAAGATTATATTGATGAAACATTCCACAATAGTCAAACTCAACCGGGAGTTTTTACACTTAACAGTGAAAATGCTGAAATAACTAAAATCATTGAGGATAACAAGAAGACTATAACGAGTAATATTAGAGAGATAGACATTAAGAATAATGATGCACAAGAGAAGAGAGAGTTAAAGGAGTCTGTATGCGCTAAAATAATAGATGAAGTTTGGAATAGGACTGCAAGTGTTAGGAAGTCTGAAATTAGTAATCTCGTAAACTGGATGTCAAGGAAACAAAAACTTTTTGAAGCTATTAATGAACATGATAAAGTCAAAGAAATTGAGTTTTCCAACTTGGAGGAAAGATATAAATATTTAAATAAGTTCAAAGAAGTCAAGTATTCACGCATACCTAAATTGATACTTCCAATATTATCAGACGAAGATAGTAAGGTCTTAAGCACACCATTATTAAGTACCAGTAATAGTCAGTTGTCGAAAGCTATAGAAAAGCTATCTAATTCTGACTGGATAAGAGCTGGTGTTCAATATTTAATGGATGATCAATGTCCATTTTGTCAACAGCAATTAAACAGAGATGCTTTCAAACAAGACTTAAACAATATATTCGACGAAACGTATAATGAAGGTTTATTAGAGGTTGATGCTGTAAAAAAACGTTATGCAATTTGGCGTGATAATTTAGACAACTACTTGGTTAGTTTTAATGATCTCGGTGAATTAGTAGATAATAACTTATTGTTAAAAAACATCAGAGATATTCAGCATCATTATGAAAAGAACGAAGAATTAATAGAAAGTAAAAAATCCTCTCCATCAGAGTCTATATATTTAAATGGCGACAAAAACATACTTAATGGTTTAATTGATCAGGTCAATGAGTTAAATGAAAAAATAGAAGAGCACAATAAGAGAATTGATAATTACGATGGTGAATGTGAAATATTACGACAAGACCTCCTCTCCCATTTAAGATTAATGAACGAGACATCCATCAATCGGTATCATGAGCAATCGAAAGAATTAGATGATTTGATTTATAAGCTGGTTGAAGAAGTTGAAAATATAAATAAAAAGAATAAGCAATTGCAATCCGAAAATAGAATAAAGTCGAGCGAGGTTATAAATATTGAAGAAACAATAAGTAAGATTAATGATAGCCTCGTATCTCTTGGTGTGATGGGATTCACATTAATAAAGCATAAAGATGAATCAGAAACATATAGACTTCACCGGGAGGGGCAAAGTAATACTAAGAGTGTATTTAAATCATTAAGCGAAGGTGAAAAAACGATAATATCGTTCTTGTATTTCTTAGAACAATGCAAAGGGATTAAAAATAAAGATGATGTCATCAAAGACAAGTTTATTGTAATCGATGATCCAATTTCAAGTCTTTCTCATAATTATATATATGAGATATCTGCAATGATCTTTAATGATCTAATTTTGAAGGATGTAGCAAAAAAGTTCATCATTTTGACGCACAGTCTATTTTTCTTCCAAGAGTTGGTTATAACAGCAAGTTCCGAAAAAAACATCATAAAGAATTGGAGTTTTAATCGAATAGTCAAAGGCCAGTTTAGCCAATGTTTTCAATTGAAAAGAGACGATATTCTGAATGAATATCAATCATTATGGCAAACATTGAAAGACGCAAAAAATGGGACCGTGAACTCCATCATCTTGCCAAATGTGATGAGAAATATTCTTGAGTATTATTTCAGTTTTTCTTGTAAGAAAGACAAGCTTAAAGAGGTTTTGAAATCACTTGCCGATTCTCATGCAGAACCTCGTTATAACTCATTCTATAGATTTATAAACAGGCATTCACATTCAGACGGGAAAAATATTCAGTCTATAGGTCATATTGAAGTTGGTGTTTACTTGGAAATGTTTGAGAGGATATTTACTGATACTGGAGATGAAGATCATTTTAATGCAATGATGGGAGCCGAAAAAACAGCATAACTTAAATTTATTGAGGTCGAGAGCTAACTAACTCGACCTTACAGTATCGGAGGTTACCACCGACGGGTGTATCACTTAGCGATTCGGCAATGAGCGTTTGTGCTTGCACACATCTTCCCAGCGACCGAAACGAAAGCGTTTGTATCTACATACATCGACGACTTTCGGACCCATGATGGCTCTCCTTTTCTTCCCAGTGGGACACTGGTTAGTCCTTGCACCCTGTGTACAAGCACGTAACAGGTAAGGTGAAGAGGCACCCGGGGTGGTAACATAACGAATTATAATGACTGAACATTTTATTTCAAGATGTAAGTGATTTTTTTTGCAGCTGATAAGCTGTCGGCGAGGGCTATATCGTGAGGATAAGCACTTCACTAATCTCATAAATTATGCGTTTGCGTTTGCGTTTCTTGTTAGCTTTATGAAATTAATCTTATTTATTATTTCTGATAACAGGATTCAAAGGGGGAATACGCTCCAGACTCATCAATCGATGATATGGCAATACATTAAGGGTTATGATGCTGAGTATAACGGTTTTATAATGGTGTAACATCAAAGTTATTGCGTCATAGACATTTAATGTATTAATTCATGAACACGTTTCGAACGTCACGGTATATTCGTCGGCGAAAGTTGAATTCTGAGCGTCATCCACCATACCACATTCAAAGCCCATATTATATATGTCGAATTGTGCTTTTTGTAACATTATGATTAAAATATGGGCCGGGATGAATTGTCAGCCAGTATTTCCGAAGTAGATGCCCCTCTTTTATAAAACTTAAGTTGATGTTTAAAACTTGCCATCATCTGCGATGAATGCTCTACGAAGAATGAATATCCAACTAATAATTTTAAGTGCAATAATTATGATTATGATCATATTATAGTAATAATCATAATTTCATAGGACTACAAAGTGATCTGGGCTGTATACATATCAGATAAACCACATTCGAAGATTAATTTCTCTATTGGCATGAATCAGGGAGTTTGGGGAGTAAAGGAGTCAAAGAAGGAAACTGTTCGGAACATAAAAACCGGTGATTTAGTTGCCTTTGTTTACTCTATCTCCTGGTTAAAAGCCGAAGGGGCACCACCCCCGGGCTTCTCCCGGGTGGGAAAAGAGCAGTTGCATAATTTTCGTGGGTTGGTACAAAAGATTGTAGTTGGTGAGGTTACAAATAGTTTTTATAGTTCATCGAAAAAAGTATGGCCGGATGATGATTATCCATACCGCTTCGACTTCGAAATTGTCCAAGATTATGGTGAGGACATATTTTTTGGAACAGAATTTTTCAATGAAGCATTCGTTGAGGCAGTGCGCTATTCTGCCTGTACACAGGGGGCAATCACTAAGGCCAGTTCTGTAGAACTGCTAACTGATATTACCTGCAACGCGGATGAACAAGCGGATGAAAAATCAACTCTTGAGACATCCGCGTATGAAGGTCAGCCTATCTTGAGATTGCATCTGTCCCGAGAGAGAAACTCAAAAATTGTTGAGCAGAAGAAAAAACAGGTGCGTAGTTTAACTGGCAAACTTGAGTGTGAAATCTGCTCGATGGATTTTGAGGGGATATACGGTGAATTAGGCCATGGTTTTGCAGAGTGCCATCACAAAAAACCTCTAAGCCTTCGGGATAAGAGCGAAGAAACTGAGCTTAATGACCTTGCTATTGTCTGTTCAAATTGCCACCGAATGCTACATAGAAAACGCCCATGGTTAACACTCGATGAGCTGAGGGAAATTTATGAAAAGCAAAAGTATTGAAGACTTACAGAAAAAATTAACTGATTTCGCACAAGTTAGAAATTGGGACAAATTTCATTCGCCGAAGAACCTCTCGGTTGCACTTTCTGTTGAAGTTGCTGAATTAAACGAGATTTTCCAATGGCTAACTGAGGAACAGAGTAAGAATCTTAATCTTCAACAGTCGACTCAAGCAGAACAAGAAGTGGCGGACGTTTTCTTATACCTTCTCCAGCTATCGAGCAAATTAGACATCAATATCCTTGATGCGGCTTATAGAAAGATTGAAATAAACGACAAGAAATACCCTGTGGACACCTGTTTTGGTTCAGCGAAAAAGTGCAATGAGTTTTAGCTCATATCCTCATCAACAGCAGCGAGGTGGCCAGTAGTAGTCCACTGACAATATTTGCCAATCGCTTCTTACGGTTACATTTTACCATTCAAATAGTTTAAATGTATTCCAAGAGGTACATTGCTTTTCTGGCTTGCAAGATATCTCTTGCAAGCAAATTCATTCTCGTGAGCTGTATGCGATACTCATGTAGGGAGAGGTTGAGATTAAGGATTAACTCAGAACTTCAACCGAAGCTCCTCCACGTTCATATTTAATTCTGAATTTGAAAGTCCTGTCGCATGTCACAATCAGTTCGTTGGCGAATGGTGTTGGCTGAACATCGTTTACACTGTCACATTCATAACCCACGTATCGAATTTCAGATTGCACCTTTTGGATATCCATTTTTTCTGTAGCAATGGCTTCTTGCATGACTCCGCACCAAATTACGAGCAACACAATGAATTTAATCATTTTTTATTGTACACCCTGCTGATTTCTCAATGTTAATCGTTAAATTTCACATGATTATTGATCGATAAAATCGATCAATTCAATAAAAATGATCGATTTTATCGATTATAAAAATACCAGCACTCATGACTTAACGAAGGGACTTAGGAAGGAGATGGAGTTGCAGGTGGGGATGGATTGTCCGTGGGATACAAACTGAGATACAGTGTGTGATACAAGAAAAACAGCAGTGCCGTAGATGCCTGATGTATTGGTGAAAGTTCCTGACTTATCGGTCAGTTTCGACTTCTTTATGGAAAAACCCCGCTCCGGCGGGGTTTTTGCTATCTGGCGTACGGCGCAAGATGAATGACTGTCCACTCCACTCTCTATGAAAAGAACGCGGCTTACCGGTCAGTTTCGACTTTTCAGGTAAAAACCCCGCTCCGGCGGGGTTTTTGCTATCTGGCGTACGGCGGCAAGATGAATGACTGTCCACTCCACTCTCTATGAAAAGAACGCGGCTTACCGGTCAGTTTCGACTTTTCAGGTAAAAACCCCGCTTCGGCGGGTTTTATGCTATCTGGCGTATGGCGGCAAGATGAATGACTGTCCACTCCACTCTCTATGAAAAGAACGCGGCTTATCATTCAGTTTCGACTTTTTCATGTGAAAAAACCGCCTCGGCGGGGTTTTTGCTATCTGGCGTCCAGCGGCAAGATGAATGACTGTCCACTCCACTCTCTATGAAAAGAACGCGGCTTACCAATAATTAAAATAAATTCTCGTTCGCAGAGAATAAAAAATGCCAAAGCGTAAAGAAATGAAAATCCCGCATAACAAAATAAACCTTATGCCAGAATAGGTGCGTATTTCACTACCGAGGACAATTTTTCATCCACATCGACGAAAAGCAACAGCGTGGATAAGTTGTAAAATTATGGATAAAATGCTCGCACCAATGATGGCAACCTCTATTTATCTCTCTGAACACTTCCACTGCTCGATCTGCGACCAGCACTGGCGCTTCGCGCTTTAGCACCACACTCTCCTTATTTAAAAATATTCTTAAAATTTCACATGCGTTTATTTCGCGTGATAGTTCTCTATTTCTCTTAAGGAGAGAAAGTATGCGCTATTGGCTTTTATTAGTTTTAGCTATCCTGGCTGAAATAACCGGCACGCTCTCTATGAAATGGGCCAGCGTCAATGACGACAACGCGGGTTTTATTTTTATGCTGGTGATGATTGCGCTCTCTTATATTTTCCTGTCTTTCGCCGTAAAACGTATCGCTTTAGGCGTGGCCTATGCGATGTGGGAAGGTATCGGCATTCTGTTTATCACCCTGTTCAGCGTCACGCTGTTCGATGAACCCTTATCGCTGATGAAGGTGGCGGGCTTAATCACGCTGGTGGCGGGAATTGCGCTAATCAAATCTGGCACGCTGACACGCAAGGAGCTGCAACATGGCCACGTTTAATGCGGTGCACGTTGCCTGGCTTGCACTGGCGATTGGGTTGGAGATCGTCGCGAATATCTTTCTCAAATACTCCGATGGTTTCCGCCGTGTCATTTACGGCCTGCTCTCACTGGTCGCGGTGCTGGGGGCATTCAGTGCGTTGTCACAAGCGGTGAAAGGGATCGATCTCTCAGTGGCTTATGCACTGTGGGGTGGTTTTGGTCTGGTGGCAACGGTAGCGGCTGGTTGGGTACTGTTTGGTCAACGTCTGAATCGCATCGGCTGGTTAGGGGTGGGATTGCTGATTGCTGGGATGGTGCTGATTAAGTTTGCTTAAAAGTGGGCACATCGGCCTGACTCTTAGCGGCTAACGCGCATGAAGAAATGGAGTGTCAGGCGGTTCACCTCGTATTCCACCTTTTAAAACCTGCACAACACACTCCTTAAAAAAGGAGTGTGTTGAACGCAATGATCCCCACTAACCTCAACCGCGGCCGTGTGGCTCATCCCAGTCAAACGCCGGGCCTAGCGAAATCACGCCGCTCGGGTTGATGGTCTTGTGGCTACAGTAATAGTGATGGCGAATATGTGGCAGATTCACCGTATCGGCGATGCCCGGCATCTGGTAGATATCACGCAGGAAGCCGCTCAAATTGCGGTAATCACTGATGCGGTGACGGTCGCACTTGAAATGCGTGACATACACCGGGTCGAAGCGGACTAAGGTGGTCCATAAACGCAAATCCGCTTCTGTCAGGCGATCGCCGGCCAGGTAGCGATGCTGCCCGAGGATCTGCTCAAGTCGCGCCAGCGAATGGAACAGCGCGGTGACTGATTCATCATAGGCCGCCTGTGAGGTCGCGAATCCGCTCTTATACACGCCATTGTTCACCGTGTCGTAAATCCAACCGTTCAGCTCATCGATCTTATCGCGCAACGCCGGCGGATAATAATCCCCGGCGCGGGCACCTTGTGCATCGAAGGCCGTGTTGAGCATACGGATAATATCAGCCGATTCATTACTGACGATGGTGTGCTGAGTTTTATCCCACAGCACCGGAACGGTCACGCGGCCTGTATATTGCGGGTCGGCGTGCAGGTAGAGTTGATAGAGGTATTCGTTTTGATACAGAGAGTCGCCGGTTGCGTCCGGGAAATCGTCGTCGAAGGTCCAGCCGTTTTCCAGCATCAATGGATGCACCACTGAGACGGAAATCATCTCTTCCAGCCCTTTAAGCTGGCGCATCAGCAGCGTGCGGTGTGCCCACGGACAGGCAAGAGAAACATAAAGATGATAGCGATCGCGCTCGGCAGCGAAACCCGCCTTGCCGGTGGGGCCAGCACTGCCATCTGCGGTGATCCAGTTGCGCCAGACTGCTTCTGTGCGTTTGAAGCGGCCACCGGTTGACTTCGTATCGTACCAGGTGTCATGCCATACACCGTCAATCAGTTGTCCCATAAGCCCTCCATAAAGAAAAAGGGCGAGGAAAATCCTCGCCCCTGCAAATCAGTATATGTGTTCTGGCAGCGCTTGTGTGCTTAGCGTGCGGCTGCTGGTGCGAAACGAGCACGAATCAGACGGTCGATGCTGTATGCACCCGGACCTACCAGACCCAGCACCAGGAAACCACCGGCGATGGACAGGTTCTTCATGAACATCAGCTGGTTAACGCCTTCAGCAAAGTTGCTGTGGAACAGGAACGCAGTCAGCACAGTGAAGCCCGCAGTGAACAGTGCGGTGAAACGCGTCAGGAAACCGAACAGAATTGCCAGACCGCCGCCGAACTCCAGCAGAATAACCAGCGGCAATAAGAAGCCCGGGACGCCCATCGCCTGCATGTATTGTGCGGTACCGGCATAACCGGTGATTTTGCCCCAGCCCGCAGTGATGAACAGAATGGTCATTAATACGCGTGCCAGCAACAGGCCTGAGTCTTCGAATTTTTTCATCATTTACTCCAACAAGAATTAAGAAGCAGGTTGTTGGCCTGCAAGGTTTTGATCCCGCAGAATCGCTGGTCGCAATTCGTTGGGCTGATGGAGGAAGATGATAGTCGCAGGTTGCAACAGTTGTAAGCGAGTTAAACTGTCAATGTTGTTCAGGGATTTTGATAAAGAAAAACCGAATCTTTTAGATCCGGTTTCAAATGAAGGCGTTAGCGAGGTTCGAGCGTGGATTTAATCATGCGCCAGGTACTCCAAAGCCCAAAACCGCGTTTTGCCCAACGCAAAATACGGTTAGGACTGCGGATTGACCAGATAGCCAGTGCGCTGCTGCCAATCGCCAGATAGCGGCGTAAGCTGAGAAACGTTAGCCAGCCGCGATCGTAGTGAGCGGTGCCATCCAGCCAGTCACGGCGTGCAGCACTGAGATCCAATCGCTGCTGCTGAACCTGATTCAACAGTTCATGAATGCGTGCTTCACGTTCACGACGGCTCATGAGCGATGCTCCTCCAGCAAGCTGCGATCGGTTTCCAGCTCCTTGCGGGTATGACGTAGCAACGTTGACTGGCGTGACTTATATAGCGTCCACACACCAAAGATCAGCGCCAGCGCAAACAGTACGGCGGTAGTAATGGCAATCGCCATCAGCCGATACTGCGCATCTACCGCCCAGATGATCAGCACCATCAGGCTCATTAAACCAAAAGCGGTAAACAGCATCGTCAGTCCAACCATCATCAGCATCTGAATCAGATTGGCTTTCTCCTCCTCCAGCTCGACAATCGCCAGACGGACGCGCGTTTCCACCATCCCGACCAGGGTGGTGACGATGCGCTGACCGATGTTGAAGACCCCTTTGCCTGGGCCGTGGCTCTGACTATCGCTCATATCAACGACGTGAGATCAGGATGCCGATCAGTACACCGACAGCTGCACCGATGCCTACGCCGTGCCACGGATTATCGCGCACATACTCGTCGGCCTTTTCTGCCGCTTCACGCGTGGATTGCGCGATGCGTTCACCGGAATCGCCCAGTCTCTCACGCGAACTTTCAATCGCGCCGCGCGCTTTGCTGCGCAGTTTGTCCAGTTCGGTTTTCGATTTATCCGCCGAGCTGCTCAGTACTTCTTCCAGGGTGTCAGCAAGGTTTTTCAGTTCCGCACGCAGATGTTCAGATGTGGTGTCTTTAGACATGAAGTTCTCCATTACATCATCTATTTAAGTCCGATTAGTAGGGCTCAGCCTCAAGCTTTTTCAGCTCGTGCTGTGCCTCTTCCAGCTTACGTTCGCGCTTCTCAATCTTATCTTTGTCGCCATCCTGACGCTCTTCCTTCAACTCACGCTCACGTTCCGCAATTTTGTGTTTTTGCTCTGCAATGCGTTCGCTGTGGGCTGACTTCAGTCTCTCATCAGTACAGTTCGCACGTACTTCAGTGAGCGCGCGCTCCAGCCCGGTCACCCGGCGCTGGTTATCATGCTGTTTAGCCATGTCGATTTCGCGCTGAATGTCGTGCTCTTTTTGCTGACACAGCGACTCAGCTGCCATCAGAGATCCCGAGAGGGAGAACAGAATAGCACCCAGCAGTAATTGATGTTTCATCAGGTTTTACCTTCCATTGTTGATGACCTGCCGCAAACCGGGCAGGAGAAGCGTCCCAGCTTGTCTTAACTCGCGCTACCTTTAAGCATAGACAGCAGACGAAAAAATTCAACGAAGACGCGGGGATAGCGAGGATTGATTCACCGTCTGGCTTATCACCAGACGGCTAAAATCAGCTGTAAGTTGGGCGGTTGCTGTCAGGTACTTGCTGCGAAGCTTGCGGTCCGCTTGCGACGACAAAGCCCTGTGGCAGTAAGCGTTTCAGCACTTTTTGGGCGGCAAGGCTTTGTTCTTCATTTTCGAAATGAATCACCAGCGCATCGCCCGCAGGTGTAATGCTTTTGATACGCACACCTTGCGCACTAAGCTGCTGATACAGATAAAAGCCATCCGGCAGATTGGTGCCATTGTGGGCAACACGGATTTGCACCACGGTATCGTGCTGCAACATCGACGGCACAAAAATCACCGCCAGCAGCGCCAGCACAGCGCCAAGCGCCCAGGGCACGAAGCGCCTGGGGAATCCACGGAATCTGATCATGGCTGTGAATTCCCATTGCGTGAAGACTGACGTTTACGCCACAGCACCACCAGAGAGCCCACCAGACCAATCACCAGTAACACCAGCGGTAACAGCATCAGGCAGAACATCAGTTCATCTTCATAGCGGCGGAAAATCGGCGTTTTGCCCAGCGCGAAACCGAGCACCGTCAGAATCAGCACCCACAGGAAGCCGCTCATCCAGTTGAAGAACTGAAAGCGTGCATTACTCAGGCCAGAAAGCCCCGCGATGGTCGGCAGCAGGGTGCGCACAAAGGCAATGAACCGACCGATCAGCAAGGCCGAAAGACCATGGCGATGGAATAAGCTGTGCGCGCGTTGATGATATTGCGCCGGAAGGTGCGAGAGCCACTTCTGTACGGTAGGCGTATTCCCCAGCCATCGGCCCTGAATGTAGCTTACCCAGCAGCCCAGACTGGCGCCAGTGGTCAGAATCAGGATGGTCAGCGGGAAACCCATGGTGCCTTTGGCAATCAAAACACCGACTAAAATCAACAGACTATCGCCGGGCAGAAACGCGGCGGGTAGCAGGCCATTCTCAAGAAACAGGATCAAGAACAGCACGCCATAAATGGCCCAAACCAGTGTCGGGTCGGAGAGCATTTCGTAATCCTGCTGCCACAGGGCATGCAGCAATGCTTTCAAAATATCCATCAATCATTCCTGAACATCATTGTTAAACGTGCCCGTAAGGGGCTGAGGCGCAGGCTGGCTTGGTTATACATTTTTGGTATGCAGCCGTTGCGGGATTTCCGGATCCATCCAGAATTGATTGTTAAATCAGCGACTTTTTAAAGCCCTGTCGCAAAGGGTAAGAAAAGGGCGATAACTGTAACAAAAATCACGCAGGTCAGACAGTGTAAAGTGGCGCTCGCACAGGAGTTTTACCTTTTGACGCAGATGCTCAAAAGGAGCTTTACATGAGCTGACACTATTGCAGATTAACTGACTTATTCGCCTGGAAATGCAGCAGAATCAATAAGAATTATCATTACCTTCCGGCAGGATGACGGGATTTTCCGCAAACATGTAACGGTCGACATTAAATTCAAAATCGTCGGCGGTGGCGTTAAACAGCATCTGTTTAGTATTTTCCAGGTGCTGCCACATTGCCAGCTTACTGGCGGCGGGATCTTTGCGCATAAGTGCTTTCAGAATCTGGTCATGATCGTCGCACCAGCTGGTGATGTTGCGCGCATCAATATGTTCGTGCAGTTTGAGCCAATAAGGGTTGTGCAGGCGATGCAACCACATCTTCTCGACAATCGCGGCGAGCGCGCTATTTTGCGTGGATTGAGCGATGCGGACGTGGAAATGCATATCCCATTCTGAATCACGAGAATGGTCTTCCTGGCGGGCTTTTTCCTGAATCGCCATCAACGCCATAATGTCCTGGCGTGTGACCTGGGTGGCGGCAAACTCGGCCACGTTGCTTTCTATAAGCTGGCGCGCCTGTAACAGCTCAAACGGTCCGAAGCTGGCAAATTCCAGTTGGCTGGGGGTGGTCTCACGGTTTTGCTGTTGATTGCTGATGACGTGGATGCCTGAGCCTTTACGTACTTCAACATACCCTTCCACTTCCAGCATAATGATGGCTTCGCGAACCACAGTGCGGCTGACTTCCATCTCTTCAGCGATCAGGCGTTCAGCAGGCAGCTTATCGCCTACACGATAATCATCCGCCTCGATACGACGTTTGAGTTCACTGGCGAGTTGTTGGTAAAGACGACGGGATTCGTTCAGATCCATTGCGCGGTTCGCTGTGGCAGGGAAGGATGAGTTGTTATACCACTTTGACCGGGTGGAGGAAATGGGCTGACGTGCGCCAGCCCAAAGCGTGGAGATTAAGTGCGAGCTGTTGCCGGTTGTGCCACGTGCTGTACGTCCAGCTCCGATACCGGCTGGTTTTTCAGCACGGTCCAGATCACACAGGCACCGAGCAGGTCAAATACTGCCAGCGCGGCAAACAGCGGACTGAAGCCCAGCGTATCAGCCAATGCACCCACCACCAGCGCAAACAGGGTGCTGGCAGTCCACGCGGCCATGCCGGTCAGGCCATTTGCCGTGGCCACTTCATTACGGCCAAATACATCCGAGGAGAGGGTGATCAATGCACCGGACAGTGCCTGATGGGCGAAGCCACCGACGCACAGCAAACCAATCGCTACGTAAGGGCTGGTAAACAAACCAATGGTGCCCGGTGCAATCATCAGCACCGCGCCCATGGTCACCACCAGTTTGCGCGACACAATCAGGTTCACGCCAAACCAGCGCTGGAACAGCGGTGGCAGGTAACCACCGACGATACAGCCGAGGTCGGCAAACAGCATCGGCATCCAGGCGAACATGGCGATCTCTTTCAGGTTGAAGCCGTATACCTTAAACATAAACAGCGGGATCCACGCGTTAAAGGTGCCCCATGCCGGTTCCGCGAGGAAACGTGGCAGGGCAATACCCCAGAACTGACGATTACGCAGAATCTGACGGGCTGACATTTTGCTGTTATTGCCGGTCTGATGCTGTACTTCCTGACCGGAAATAATGTAGTGACGCTCTTCATCGCTGAGCTTGGTTTGCTGTTTAGGATGTTTATAAAATATTAACCAGCACAACGCCCACGCCATGCTCAGCACGCCAGTAATGATAAAGGCCAGCTGCCAGCTGTGCGCCAGAATCGCCCATACCACCAGCGGTGGTGCCAGCATCGCACCAATCGATGAACCAACGTTGAAGTAGCCTACCGCGACGGAACGCTCTTTGGCCGGGAACCATTCGCTACTGGCTTTCAGGCCTGCAGGAATCATTGCCGCTTCGGCCGCGCCCACCGCGCCACGTGCCAGCGCAAAACCGCCCCAGCTGCCTGCCATGGCGGTGGCAGCACAGAAGATCGCCCAGAGGATGGCAAACACCGCGTAGCCAATTTTGGTGCCCAGCAAATCCAGCACATAACCTGCCACAGGTTGCATCACGGTGTAGCACGCCGAATAGGCGGCGACGATATAGGAATATTGTTGGGTGGTAATACCCAGCTGCGTTTCCAGCGTCGGCGCAGCCACGGCAATGGTATTACGCGTCAGGTAACCGAGTATGGTGCCCACTGTCACCAGCCCAATCATGTACCAGCGTAGCCCTTTGATCTTACGCATCATTAACCTCTTCCAGTCTGTCGTGACACTTGCCATTAAAGGTAGGGGAGCACTTGAGCACTCCCGCTGGCGGCGATGACGAATCAGACCTGCCGCCTTGTTGTTATGAGATGTGCCAGGAGGTTCGGCATCAACGAGGCGAGAGATTAACTTGTTATACAACTTTAAAAGTTGAATGCCATCACAAAAACCCTGCATGTGCTGTGTGATCCGCTAAACAGGCGTTATAACAGCAAGTTAGTACAATATGGCTGACTATTTTGTCCATATACCCACAGGGAAACTGTCATTATTGTGAGGTCTATCGCAAACAATTTTGCCGATCGTCAAAATTGGTATGATAACTTTGAATCAGAAGCCAATTGGCCCCAAACATGAGGAAGCAGGTATGTCGCGTTTTATGAGTGAGGATTTTCTACTCGATAGCGAGTTCGCCCGTCGTCTGTACCATGACTACGCCAAAGACCAGCCGATTTTCGACTATCACTGCCATTTACCGCCGCAGCAGATTGCCGAAAATTACCGCTTTACCAATCTCTATGACATTTGGCTGAAAGGCGATCATTACAAATGGCGTGCGATGCGTGCTAATGGCGTACCCGAAACGCTGTGCACCGGCGACGCCAGCGATCGCGAGAAATTCAACGCCTGGGCACGCACGGTGCCGCACACTATCGGCAATCCGCTGTATCACTGGACGCACCTTGAGCTGCGCCGTCCGTTTGGCATTACCGATGTATTGCTGAATGAGCAGAGCGCGGATCGCATCTGGCAGCAGTGCAATGAGCTGCTGGCGCAGGATGCCTTTAGCGCACGCGGCATCATGCAGCAGATGAAGGTGAAAATGGTCGGTACCACTGACGATCCACTTGACGATCTGCAGCACCATCGCACGCTGGCGGACGATGCCAGCTTTAGCGTTAAAGTGCTGCCAAGCTGGCGTCCGGATAAAGCCTTCAACATTGAGCTGGATACCTTCCTGCCTTGGATTCAGCGTCTGGAACAGGTCGCCGATGTCAGCGTGCAACGCTTTGATGATCTGCGCCGCGCGTTGAGCCTGCGTCTCGATCATTTTGCCGCACACGGCTGTAAAATCTCCGACCATGCGCTGGACGTAGTGCTGTTTGCCGAGGCCGATGAAAGCACGCTGGATAGTATCCTGGCGCGTCGCCTGCAAGGTGCTGCACCGACGCAAGAAGAAGTGGCGCAGTTCAAAACAGCGGTGCTGGTGTGGCTCGGCAGCGAATATGCGCGTCGCGGCTGGGCGCAGCAATATCACATTGGCGCGCTGCGTAATGCTAATCGTCGGCAGTTCGATATTCTCGGCCCGGATGTAGGCTTTGACTCCATCAATGACGCGCCGATGGCGATCCCGCTGGGCCGTTTACTGGATGCGCAGAACCGCAACAATGCACTGCCGAAAACCATCCTTTATTGCGTTAACCCGCGCGACAACGAAGTGCTGGCGACCATGGCGGGCAATTTCCAGGGCGAAGGTGAACCCGGCAAGATGCAGTTTGGTTCCGCATGGTGGTTTAACGATCAGCTTGATGGCATGCATCGTCAGATGACGCAGCTGGCGCAAATCGGCCTGTTGAGTCGCTTCGTCGGTATGCTCACCGACAGCCGTAGTTTCCTCTCCTATACCCGCCACGAGTATTTCCGCCGCCTGCTGTGCCAGATGATCGGCAACTGGGTTGAGCGCGGTGAAGCGCCAGCCGACGAAGCACTGCTGGGACAGATGGTGCAAAACATCTGCTTCAACAACGCGCGCGATTACTTCGGCATTGAGTTGGGAGCCTGATGATGCAGCGGCTAAACCGTCACGATTTCCCCGGCGCAAGCTATAGCGAGCGCGTGATCCAGTTTGGGGAAGGCAACTTCCTGCGGGCGTTTATTGACTGGCAGCTCGACTGGCTCAATGAGCATCAGGGCACCGATGCGGGCGTGGTGGTGGTGCGGCCGCGTAACCGCGTGGTGGAAGACTCACTGAATCAGCAGGACGGTTTGTACACCACGCTGATCCGTGGATTGAACGCGCAGGGCGAGCAGGTGAGTGAAACCCGCCTGATCCGCAGCCTCAATCGCGAGATCCAGCCCTATCAGCAGTTTGAGGATTTTCTCGCACTGGCCCGTGCGCCGCAGATGCGCTTTGTGTTCTCTAATACCACCGAAGCAGGCATTGCCTTTGTTGAGCAGGATCGGCTGGAGGATGCGCCAGCCTCTTCCTTCCCAGGCAAGTTGACACAACTGCTGTGGGCGCGCTTCCGCCACTTTGGCGGTGCGGCAGAGAAAGGCTGGTTGATCGTGCCGTGCGAGTTAATCGACCATAACGGCGATGCGTTGCGTGATTTGGTGCTGCGCTATATCAAGCACTGGCAGCTGCCGCCGGAATTTGCCCGCTGGGTGCTGGATCATTGTGCGTTCTATAACACGTTGGTGGATCGCATCGTTACTGGCTATCCAGCCGATGGTACCGACATCGCTGCACAGTTGGGTTACGAGGATCGCTATCTGGTGGCGGGCGAAGTCTATTACCAGTTTGTGATTCAGGGGCCCGATGCGCTGGCGCAAGAACTGAAACTTGCCGCGCTGGCGCCGGAAGTGAAGTTCGTCGATGACATCACGCCCTACAAAGCGCAGAAGGTGGCGATCCTCAACGGGGCGCACACCGCGATGGTGCCGGTGGCGTTTCAGGCCGGACTGGAGAGCGTCGGTGCAGCGATGGATGATGCCGACATTGCGAACTATGTTGATGCGCTGCTGCGTGAGGAAGTGATTCCGACGCTGGATCTGCCGCGCGATGAACTGCACGCCTTTGCCGATGCAGTACAGCGTCGCTTCCGCAATCCGTTTATCCGACATGCTCTGCTCTCCATTGCGCTCAACGGCATGACCAAATTCCGTACCCGTTTGCTGCCGCAGCTGTTGTTGTCTCAGCAGCAAACCGGCGAATGGCCACCGCGCCTGACCTTCGCCTTTGCCGCGCTACTGGCGTTTTATCGCGGCAAGCAGGGCGACCAGCAGTGGCCTTTGCAAGACGACGACCACTGGTTGCAGCAGTTCGCAGAACTGTGGCCAGCCGTAAACCAGCACACATTGACCCCGGAACAGTTGGTGCAGGCGGTACTCTGCAACCGCTCACACTGGGGCGAAGATCTCACTCAGCGGCCCGGATTAGTGGCCGCAGTCAGCCAACACCTGCAAAACATCGTTGTCCACGGGATGCGGACAGCGCTGGTACAACTGAGATAACGCTATGCAAGATGCGATAAGAATCCATTCGCGCGACAACGTGGCGGTAGCGCTGCGCGATTTGCCTGCCGAAGCCAAAGTCGAAATTGATCGCCAGTTTATTACCTTGCAGCAAGAGGTTGGTCGGGGCCACAAGTTTGCGCTGGCGCCGCTGGCAACGGATGCGCTGGTGATCAAATACGGCTTGCCGATTGCCCATGCCACGCGCCCGATCGCCATTGGCGAAATCATTCACTCCAGCAACGCACGCACTAATCTGAGCGATGTGGATGAGTACGACTACCAGCCGGAGTTTCTCGATATCCCCGCTCAGGCCGGCGATCGCGAGGTGCAGATTTACCGCCGCGCCAGTGGTGAAGTCGGTATTCGTAATGAGCTGTGGATTCTGCCAACGGTGGGCTGTGTGAACGGCATCGCCCGGCAGATTCTGTCACGCTTCCTCAAGGAGACCAACGAGGCAGAAGGGATCGATGGGGTGCACCTGTTCAGCCATCCGTTTGGTTGTTCTCAGCTCGGTCAGGACCATGAAAACACCCGCACCATGCTGCAAAACATGGTGCGCCATCCCAATGCCGGTGCGGTGCTGGTGATTGGTCTGGGCTGTGAGAACAATCAGGTGGATGTGTTCCGCGAAACGCTGGGCGGCTTCGACAGTGACCGCGTGCACTTTATGGAGTGTCAGAAGCAGGACGACGAAGTCGAAGCCGGCCTTGAACGGCTGCATGCACTGTACAACGTGATGCGTAGCGATCAGCGTCAACCGGGCAAGCTCAGTGAACTGAAGTTCGGACTGGAGTGCGGCGGATCTGACGGTTTCTCTGGCATCACCGCCAACCCGATGCTGGGCTGCTTCTCCGATCAGATGATTGCCAACGGCGGCACTACGGTGCTGACCGAAGTACCGGAAATGTTTGGCGCAGAGCGCATTTTGATGAGCCGTTGCCGGGATGAAGCCACCTTTGATAAAACCGTGGCGATGATCAACGACTTCAAGCGTTACTTTATCGACCATCAGCAGCCAATTTATGAAAACCCATCGCCGGGTAACAAGGCGGGCGGCATCACCACGCTGGAGGAGAAATCCCTCGGCTGCACGCAGAAAGCAGGGCAGAGTCAGGTGGTGGATGTACTGAAATATGGCGAGCGTCTGGTCACGCCTGGCCTCAATCTGCTGAGCGCGCCAGGAAACGATGCGGTGGCTACCAGCGCGCTGGCGGGCGCAGGTTGTCATATGGTGTTGTTCACCACCGGACGCGGCACGCCTTATGGCGGATTCGTGCCTACCGTGAAGATTGCCACCAACTCGCAGCTGGCAGAGAAGAAACCGCACTGGATTGATTTTAATGCCGGGCGTTTGATTGAGGGCATGAGTATGCCGGAGATGCTGGCCGATTTCGTCGATATGATTGTGGCGATTGCCAACGGCCAACCGGCGCGTAACGAAGCCAATGATTTCCGCGAGTTAGCGATATTTAAGAGTGGTGTCACGCTGTAAACATCAGGTGCGATCGATGTGCATCTGACAACAATCACACCTGCTTATCTTAAGGGCGGCATGAATGCCGCCCTGTGCAATGCCAATTTATTCTGTTTCAGACACCGTACACGGTTCGCGCTCGGCTTCCGCCTGGCACACCGCTGCCGTAAACAGAATGTCGGTTGAAGAGTTCAGCGCCGTCTCGGCGGAATCCTGCAATACGCTGATGATAAAGCCGATGGCCACCACCTGCATCGCCAGGTCATTCGGAATCCCGAACATGTTACAGGCGACCGGAATCAACAGCAGCGAACCGCCGGCCACACCCGAGGCGCCACAGGCACAAATCGAGGCCACAAAACTCAGCAGGATTGCCGTCGGCACATCCACGGAAATGCCCAGCGTGTGTACCGCCGCCAGTGTCAGCACCGTGATGGTGGTCGACGCGCCCGCCATACTGATCGTCGCGCCAAGCGGAATAGACACAGAATAAGTATCTTCATCAAGATTCAGGCGTTTGGCGATCGCCATATTTACTGGAATATTTGCGGCAGAGCTGCGGGTAAAGAAGGCGGTCACGCCACTTTCACGGATGCAGGTAAACACCAGCGGATAAGGGTTACGACGAATCTTTTGGAACACCAGAATCGGATTCACCACCAATGCCATGATGGCCATGCATCCCAGCAGCAGCGCCAGCAGCGTTGCGTACTCCTCAAGTGCACCAAAGCCGGTTGAGGCCAGAATCGAGGCCACCAGACCAAAAATCCCCAGCGGCGCACAGCGAATCACGCAACGCACCACCCACGTCGCCGCATGCGAAGCATCGGTAAGAAACGCCTTGCTGCTTGGGCTGGCATGGCGGAAAGCCAGACCGAGGCCGATGGCCCACACCAAAATGCCGATGTAATTGGCGTTGAGTAACGCGTCAATCGGGTTAGCCACCATGCTCATCAACAGACCGTGCAGCACTTCGGTAATGCCAGACGGCGGTGAAATTTCGGTTGCGCCCACGTTCATTGACAGAGTTTGCGGGAACAGATGGCTCAAGGTGACCGCGACCACAGCGGCAAAGAAGGTGCTCAACAGATAGAGCATGATGATGGGACGGATGTTGGTTTTCTGCCCTTGTTGATGATTAGCAATCGAAGAAATCACCAAAACCAACACCAGCAGCGGGGCCACCGCCTTCAGGGCGCGAACGAACAGTTCACCCAGCAGACCTACGGCCAGAGCGGCATCACGTGAGAACCACGCCAGCGCTACGCCGGCAATCAGGCCAATCATGATTTGTTTTACCAGGCTTCCTGCGAACAGCGCGCCCAGACGTCCAATAAAGTTATTTAGCATAGTTCGGTCTTTTTATAGCGGTATGAGTGTTGTGCGCGGTTGCTCCGCGCCAAACGGTTTGCCCGGCGGAGTATAAGGAAAAGTCCTGGTGAGGGAAGAGATAATTCTGGACGTGCGGCGCAGATCGGTTTTTTGATCTGCTGACGATATGAAATGTGACAGAGCTATGAAAGGTGAAATTTGCAGCTGGCGAAACAAAGCAGGGGCGATTACCGCCCCTGCAGAAGATTATGATGAGATGCGTTTCTGGTCGTTTCTGTGGTTAACCCAGGCGTTAATCAGCAGGGTACCGCCCAGAATCACGCCCACCACCGACAGTGAGATGCCCACCGGGATATGGTAGAACTCGACGATCAGCATCTTGATACCGATAAACACCAGCACAATCGCCAGGCCATATTTCAGCATCGAGAAGCGCTCAGCCACGTTCGCCAGCAGGAAGTACATGGCGCGCAGACCGAGAATCGCGAACAGGTTCGAGGTCAGGACGATAAAGGGATCGGTCGTCACTGCGAAGATCGCCGGAATACTATCAACCGCGAAAATCACATCGCTTAGCTCCACCATGATCAGCACCAGCAGTAGCGGGGTGGCAAACAGCACACCATTTTTGCGGGTGAAGAACTTCTCGCCTTCAAGATTATCCGTCATGCGCAGATGTTTACGCAGCCAGCGCACCACCGGTTTGTCGCCCACCGCCGCGTCATCGCCTTCTTTGGCAAACGCCATTTTCAGGCCGGTGAACAGCAGGAAAGCGCCGAACACGTAGAGGATCCAGCTGAACTGCGTCACCAGATAGCTGCCGGCGAAGATCATGATGGTACGCAATACGATCGCGCCCAGCACGCCATACACCAGCACGCGACGTTGCAGGTTTGCCGGAATAGCGAAGTAGCTGAACAGCATCAGCCACACGAAGACGTTATCCACCGCCAGCGCTTTTTCCAGCACGTAGCCGGTGAGGAAAGCGAGGGTTTGTGCGGTCGCCACTTCTCGGCCGGCGGTGCCTTCGAGGTACCACCAGAAAGCGGCGCTGAACAGCAGGGAAACGGAGATCCACACCAGCGACCAAACGGCGGCCTGCTTAAATGACATGGTTTGCGCGCCGCGACGTCCCTGTAAGAAGAGATCGATCGCCAGCATGATGAGCACAACAACAGCGAAGCTGCCCCAGAGTAACGGTGTGCCTACAGTGTGCATAGTTGTAATCCTGTCCGGAAAATAAAAAAGCGGCTAAGTCAGAAGACGTTAGCCGCTTTGATCAAGCTGCAAGCAAACCTCGCCTTCCGGCAAGGTCTCACTTACAACTCAGAATAGATTCCGGGTTGCCTGACGACCGGATGCGTTTAGCATCGTAATGACGATCAATCAGCTTACAAGTTACTCCCCTTTGCAGCGGTGAAGATACGTCCAACCGCGCAAGGATTCAATGGGGAGTTTGAAATATTTTGCAATATTTACACTTAAGCCTGGTCTGCCGGGAACACCACGCCAGTCTGGCGGCGGATTTCCGTCAGCAGTTTTGCTGTGATGCGCGAGGCTTCCAGTGCCGGATGCTCGACCTGGCGCTGCTCAACCCGTTGGGCAAAGGCCTCGGCTTCATACAGCATGGTGTTGATATGCTGCGGTTGCGTCAGATTCTGGCTCTCGCCACCGCGTGGGATAAAGCGCAACTGCTGGCATTCCGAGATTTTCTCAATCACCAGTGAGCCGGCTTCGCCCTGAATTTCGCTCGGAATCAGTGAATCGCTCACCTTGGAGTGCAGCAGCGTGACATCAAAATCGCCGTAGCTCAGCACCACCACACCGTGCGCATCGACGCCACTCTCCAGCAGCGAAGCCTGCGCTTTCACCTGCTGCGGTTCGCCCCACAATGTGACGGCAGCAGCCAGGCAGTAAAAGCCAATGTCCATAATCGAACCGTTCGACCAGCGCGGATTAAAGGTATTGGGATTTTCGCCGTCGAGATAACGCTGATAGCGTGAGGAGTACTGGCAGTAGTTAATCAACGCTTTACGCAGCTTGCCAAGTTGCGGCAGGGTGTTCTGCAGTTGCAGGAAGGTCGGCAGGCTGGCAGTTTTAAACGCCTCGAACAGTACTACCTGATGCTGGCGCGCGCAGGCGATCATCGCCTCGGCCTCACGCAGATTCGATGCCATCGGCTTTTCGCAAATCACATGTTTGCCGTGCGACATAAACAACATCGCTTGCTCAGCGTGTAACGCATTCGGGCTGGCGATATACACCGCATCGATTTCCGGGCTGGCCGCCAAATCGTCGAGGGAAGTGAAGGTAAGTTTGCAGGGATAGTCAGCGATAAAGGCATCCGCCTGTGACTGCTGGCGCGAATAGACACCGCTTAACTTCATTTTGCCGGTCTCATGCGCGGCGTCGATAAACTGGCGGGTTATCCAGTTGGTTCCCACAATGGCAAAACGAATCACGGCTTTGAACTCCTGCAACAGTAAAGCGGCAGAGTAGCATGTTCAGCGGATCGTTCGTCAGACGAAATTTGATCATGCGATCCGCATTCCAATATGATGATGCGGCACATTTTTTTAACCAGCTAGCGGGGACGCGCGGGTGAGTGGAAGTAAACATGCATTGAACTGGACCACACTGCTGATTGCTATCCCCGTGGGATTCGTCGCGTCGCTGGTGACCTTAGCCTTTCGCGGCGTCATTGATCTGATTAACCGCCTGCTGTTTAACAGCGACAGCGAAATCACTGTGGCGATGCACGTCTGGCCGTGGATTTTCTGGCCGCTGCTGGTGGGCGCGGGCGGTGTGCTGGCGGGGTTCTTCCTGCGCTATGCGGTGGCGATTGAGAAACAGGAAACGGTTAAAACCGACTATCTCGAAGTGATCAACGCGCGCCTGGATGCGGTGCCGACCAAAACTTCGCTGTTCCGCGCACTCTCCTCGATTGCCAGTATCGGCAGCGGTGCTTCGATTGGTAAAGAGGGGCCGATGGTGCAGCTCTCCGCGCTGAGTGGCAGCCTGATGGGCCGCTGGTTTCCGCAGATGCGTAACAGCGATATTGTGGCGATGGCGGCAGCGGCCGGGCTCTCTTCGGTGTACCACGCACCGCTGGCCTCGGCGATATTTGTCGCTGAAATTGCCTTTGGTATCTCAGCGCTACAGCGGCTGATCCCGCTAATTGTCGCCTCGGCGGTGGCGGTGATGACCATGTGGTCACTTGGCTTTCGTAGTGCGCTCTATCCGCTCTCCGAAGCCTTGTTCCAGATGGATATCAGCAGTTTGTTGATGACCATCGTGATTGGTTTGGTAGCCGGTT
The DNA here is from genome assembly GCF_903970985.1 of Pantoea sp. ME81. Taxonomy (NCBI): domain Bacteria; kingdom Pseudomonadati; phylum Pseudomonadota; class Gammaproteobacteria; order Enterobacterales; family Erwiniaceae; genus Pantoea; species Pantoea sp. ME81. The sequence goes on from NZ_CAJCKS010000015.1 coordinate 48,561, forward strand.
TAGCCGGTTGGTTGCTGATCAAGTTGATTGCCCGCAGCAAAATGCTATTTGGTCGTGTTAAGTCATTGCCTGCGCGTCTGGGACTTGGTGGCTTAGCGGTGGGTTTGCTGGCATTGATCTCCACCGATATTCTGGGCAACGGCTACGAAGTGATCGTCAAGATTATCGATGGTCACTATGTACTGGCCGGATTGATTGGCCTGCTGGTGCTCAAAACCCTGGCCACCACGCTGTCGGTGGGATCGAACGCGGTGGGCGGTCTGTTTACCCCTTCGCTACTGATTGGTGCGCTGCTCGGCGTGGCGCTGGCGCAGATGGGCGTGGCACTTCATCTGCCGGTTGGCGATACCCTGCTTTACGCGGCGATTGGTATGGCGGCGGTATTAGCGGCCGTGAGTCAGGCGCCGTTAATGGCGATGCTGATGGTGCTGGAGATGACGCTCAACAGCAGCCTGTTATTCCCGATCATGATCGCCTCGGTGCTGGCTTCCATGGTGGTGTACCGACTGCAATCGGCCAGCACCTATCCGGTGGTGAGCAACCACTTTAGCCGCTCAGAAGCCAAATTCGATTTCGATAATATGCGCGTAGATCAGCTGATCATTCCTGGTGCGGCGCTCCAGCCGGAAGAGTCTGTGGGGCAGGCGCTGGCTGTGAGTTCGCTGAAGCGCGAACGCTATGTGTATGTGATCAACAGTGCGGGGCAGTTTCTGGGGGTAGTATCGATCCATGACATCTCGCGCAAAGTGTTATCGCAGGAGATCACCCTGGATTCCCCGGTCAGCAGCGTGATGGATGATAACTTCCCGTGCATTTATCAGAACCAGAGTATGCGTGAAGGCTGGGAGGCTTTTGCCCGCGTGACGCTGGAGCGTTTACCGGTGCTCAACAACCCGCAGGAGCGCCGCTTTATGGGCGCCTTGACCAAAACCAGTTTGATTCAGAAGGCGCAGGAGTTTCTTTAAGCCGCGTTACCGCGCATCGCCTGATCCGTCATCCACAGGCGCGCATCGAACTCCAGTTGGTGGTAATCCGGTTCCATATGGCAGCAGAGTTGGTAGAACGCTTTGTCGTGATCCTTCTCTTTCAGGTGCGCCAGTTCGTGCACCACGATCATGCGCAGGAACGGTTCCGGTGCCAGACGGAAGAAGGTGGAGATACGAATCTCGGCTTTGGCTTTCAGGTTGCCGCCCTGCACGCGCGAGATGGCGGTGTGCAGGCCAAGCGCATGTTTCATCACCTTAATTTTGTTATCCCAGAGCACTTTGCTGATCGGCGGCGCGCTGCGCATATAGCGGCTTTTCATTGCCTGGGTGTAATCATACAGCGCACGGTCACTGACAATATTGTGCGTGTCAGGATAGCGTTCCTGCAAAAAGCTGCCCAATCGCTGATTATCGATCAGCAACTGCACCTGTTCGAGGATGTTTTCAGGATAACCCTGCAGATAGATTAATGACATTGGGATTCCCGACGAAAGACAGTATACTGCGCCCCCTTTTTAGGGCGAAAATCGCGCAAAGTGTACCACGCCGGAGATTCCATGAGCCAACTTGAACTGACCAATCGCACGCTGACCTTGCAGCGCTTCCCGCCGATGCGTGAAGAAAGCCCGTTACAGGCGTGGGATTCCGCCGATGAATATCTGTTGCAGCAAGAACTGCCAGAAGGACCGGTGCTGGTGTTCAACGACAGCTTTGGTGCGTTGACCTGCGGACTGAACGGCCGTGAAGTGTGGCACGTCAGCGACTCGCTGCTGAGCGAGCAGGCGGCGAAACAGAACCTGCGTCTTAATGAGATGGACGAAGATCAAG
>NZ_CAJCKS010000016.1:0-50307 GCF_903970985.1 Pantoea sp. ME81
ATAAAGGCTGGGTTTTCAGAATGTTGGTGCCCGGACGCGGAATCGAACCACGGACACGGGGATTTTCAATCCCCTGCTCTACCGACTGAGCTATCCGGGCAACGGGGCGCATTAAACCCTACTCAGGCCGCACCGTCAAACGCTTTTCAGCAAAAATCCGCTGACTGCTGGCTTTTACAGCAACCTTTAGACCATCCGGTAAAAAATTTCTGCAACTACCAACTTTAGTGGTGAATTTTTAACCGCGTCCGCCGATAACCGATGTGACGACAAATTCCAATTATAAGGTCCACCATGTTTAGCACTATTACATCGGGAATAATGTCACGCCTGGCGTGGCAGAAGCGCGCTCGCAGCAGCGCCACGCTCAGTTCGTTGCAGGAGGCGATTGCAATGGTTGAGTTTACGCCGGAAGGCCACATTCTCACCGCCAATGAACTGTTTCTGGAGCGCATGGGATACACGCTGAAGGAGATTGCCGGCCAGCATCACAGCATGTTCTGTACGGCTGATTTAGTCCAATCCCCGCAGTATCGCGATTTCTGGCGCCGCCTCAACCGGGGCGAAGGCTTCAGCGATAAATTCCTGCGCGTTGCCAAGCACAGCCGTCCCATCTGGCTGGAAGCTAACTATGTGCCGGTGCAGGATCGCAGCGGTCGGGTAATTAAAATCGTTAAGCTGGCGAGTGATATCACCGCACGGATTATTGATGCGCAAGAGCAGCGCGCCATGACCACCGCCATTGAGCGTTCGATGGCGGTCATCGCCTTCAACCTCAAAGGCGAAGTGCTGATGACCAATGACAATTTCCTCAAAACCATGGGTTATCGCAGCGATGAGGTGATTGGCGTCCATCACAGTCAGTTCTGCCCGCCGCAGATGCGCAACAGTGAAGAGTATCGCCGCTTCTGGCACAAGCTGAATCAGGGCGAATTTATCTCCGGCCAGTTTGAGCGCGTTAACAAGCTGGGACGCACCGTGTGGCTGCGTGCCACTTATAACCCGGTGTTCAACGAAGCGGGCGAACTGTACAAAGTGGTGAAATTCGCCACCGATGTTACCGCGCAGGTGGAGAAGAACCATCTGGAGCGCGAGGCGGCACAACAGGCGTATCAAACGGCGCTGCAAACCAGCGAAAGCACGCGCCTCGGGGCCACGGTGATTGAAAACAGTGTGCAAACCATCAATGAACTGGCGGGCGAACTGCACGGTATTTCCGGCGATATCAGTAACCTCAGCGAATCCTCAGACCGCATTGGTGCGATTGTCGAGAGCATTCGCCGCATTGCCGATCAGACTAACCTGCTGGCACTCAACGCCGCGGTGGAAGCCGCCCGAGCGGGTCAGCACGGTCGCAGCTTTGCTGTGGTGGCTAACGAGGTGCGCACGCTGGCGGCAAACATCAACCGCGCGACTACCGAGATCGAGAATATGGTTCAGCACAACCACACTCTCGCCGAAAAAGCGTTAAAAGGCATCGAATCGAACCTGAAACGTGCCGATCATGGCGTCGTGTTAGCCAAAGAAGCGGGTGGCGTGATCTCTGAGATTCGCGGCAGCTCCAGCGAAGTGGTGCGCGCCATCAGTCATGTGGCTGAGGCCTTGAAAGAAGAGTAATTTTTCCTGCTTTCTCTTCTTCTATTGCACGGCTGTGACATAAAACTGTCATGGCAGTGCAGTAATCTAGGATAAATCCTAATCAATGCCAGAATAATTCTTATGCAGCTGCCTGATTTACGCGCAGGATTAAACTCCCTGTCGAGCCGTTCCCGTGCGCGTTCGCTGTGCATTGAGGTGCCGTTTGTCAGTCCAGCCATGGACAACACAGCGGTCATGGCTCTGTTTACTGAACACAAAGATTTGATCGGTTTGCCAGTGATCGAGAACGGTACGCCGTTTGGCATGATCAACCGCCATATCTTCCTGTCACAGATGACGCGCCCGTTCTTCCGCGAACTCTATGACCGCAAAAGCTGCATCGCTTTTATGGACAAAGAGCCGCTGGTGATTGATGCCGATACCGAGTTGGATCAGGTGGCGCATCAGGTGGTGGCAACCGGTGATAAATCGGTCACCGACGGATTTATTTTGACCGAACAAGGCCGCTATATCGGCATCGGTTTGGGGATCGATTTGATCCGCACCGTCTCCGATTTGCAGGCGCAACAGCATCAACAAATTTTGCAGAGTATCGATTATGCGCGCGTGATTCAGGACGCGATGCTTGATCGCTCAAAACAGCAAATGGCCCAGCAGCTCAATGACTGGTGCCTGCACTGGCAGCCGCGCGATGGCGTGGGCGGCGACTATTATGCATTCCATCAGGATGAACACGGCTGGCTGGCATTGATTGCCGACTGCACCGGCCATGGCATTCCGGGTGCCTTTATGACGGTGATCCTGCAATCCGCGCTGGAAAACGCGCTGCAGAAAAACCGTCGGGCACCGTCCGATCTGCTGCAATCACTGAATCGTCATATTAAACAAACCCTTGGGCAGCTCAATGCCACGCAGCAAACGTCGCTCTCCAATGACGGCTGTGATGCTATCGCGCTACGCCTTGATACTCACCAACATCAACTCAGCTGGGCCAGCGCACGCATGCATGCGCTGTTACATCCGGCCACAGGCGAAGCGGAATCGCTCAAGGCCGATCGCGTCGGTGTGGGTTACACCGATACGCCGCAGGATTACATCTGGCCGGAACATCAACGCACGCTGCATCCCGGCGATATGTTGTTGGTGATGACCGATGGCGTAACCGATCAGCCCGGCGGTGAACGCCATATTATGTTTGGCAAAAAGCGCATTCAGACGCTGGTAACACAATATCAAACCCTGCCGATGGACGAGTTGTCAGCGACCTTTGAGCGGGAATTTCTCAACTGGCAAGGCAACCAGCCGCGACGCGATGACGTCACCTGGTTTGGCTTCCGTTATTAATGAGCACCTTATGAACTCAGGTTCAACCCTTAGCCGCGTACCGCCAGAAAGCGTTGCACTGCACTATACTGGCTTCTTCTCGCCGCAGAACATCACCGCCATGGGCGAGGTGATTAAGGTCTTTCTGGAGAACCAGCAGGCGCCGGTGAAAGTGCGCCGCCGCTTGTTCTCCAGCTTTGTTGAAATCGTACAGAATATCCTGCGTTATTCGCAGGATAGCCGCGTCATGAACCACGCCGAGCAGGATTTTCGCTTCGGCACCGTTACGCTGCGCGTAGATGGCGACACCTACGTGCTGGAAAGCAGCAATCAGGTCGATGAAGTCGCCTGTGAGCAGCTGCGTTACTGGCTGGATTTGCTGCGTACCATGAGCAATGAAGAGATCAAACAAGCATACCGCGTAGGTCTGCGAGCTGAGAGCCCTGCCACAAGCAAAGGGGCCAACATAGGATTACTGACACTTGCCCGTGATGTCAGTGAACCGCTGGAGTATGAACTGCGTCCGCTGGAGTCCAGTGGTTACGCCACGTTTTGGCTCAAAGCCACCATTCACCAGGATTGAATTGTTTATGCAAAACCTTGTTATTGCTGCCACAGAAAGCACTCCCGAGGTCAATTTTGACTTCGAAAGCGGTCAGTTTTCCCTGCGCGGAGAATCCTGGCCGGAAAACGCCGCCGCCTTCTACCGTCCGTTGCTGGATGCGCTGGAAAGCTGGCAGCCCGCACAAAGCGGCCAGATCGAAGCCAATATCGCCCTGCGCTATTTCAACAGTTCCAGCACCAAAATGCTGTTCAGCCTGTTTGATCTGTTCAATCAGCTGGCGCAGAAAGGCCAGAAGGTTGAACTCAACTGGTTCTTTGATGAAGAAGATGATGTGTCTGAAGAGTTCGGCCAGGAACTGGCGCTGGACTTTACCGATCTGCAGGTGAATCTGCGAGCGGAAATGGCCTCATGATGGACCTGAATGAGCTGTTTCGCGAAGAGAGCGAGGTGCTAACGCGCGCTCAGGATGTTGCGGCTCAGACCTCGCTCAGTGCAGATGATTATCGTAATGCGTTGCTGAACGTTAATCGCCACTATCAGCGCCTGATGCGCGAGACCTATCGCATGATCTCGCGCAGTGACCGTGCTGAACGCGAGCTGAACCGCGTCAATGAGCAGCTGCATCAACTGGCTCAGGAGCTGGAATACAAAGCCAGCCACGACCCACTCACTGCTGTCTGGAACCGCGGTGCCATCATTCAGCGTATTACGAATACGTTGAGCAATGGCCCGGCGGCGCTGATCATTCTCGATATCGACCACTTCAAGAAGATCAACGATGAGTTCGGACATCCGATGGGTGATAAGGTGATTTGCGGTCTGGTGTCGCGTATTCAGACGCACTGTCCAGAAGATGCCAGCATTGGCCGTATTGGCGGTGAAGAGTTTACCGTGCTGCTGCCGCACTACCGTTTGTCGGACGCGGTGATTGTCGCGGGCGCGATTCACGCCTCCCTGAACGCCTCGCCACTGGCGGTGCTGCCGGGTCAGTTAGTGACGGCCAGCCTCGGCGTGAGCTACGGCAAACCGGGTTCTGATTTCGAAACCCTGTATAACAATGCTGATGCCGCGCTATATGATGCGAAAAACCACGGTCGCAACCGGGTTTTCTTCCGCTAGAAGAGCCTTGTCACGACAGCATTTATAGCGCAGAGATCAGCATTACCGCTCAGGATCGCGCGATAAATCGCACCGCGACGTTGGGTGCGATCTCGCGCAAATTAATTTTTCTGCGCCGTTTCTACCGGCGGCTCAGACGGTGGCGGCAGGAAGATGTGATCGAGAATATTGCGCATCAACGGTGCTGCCGTCACCCCTTCACTTCCCCCGTTTTCCAGAATCAACGCCACTGCGACTTTCGGATCATTAAACGGTGCGAACGCGGTATAGAAGATGTGGTCACGCAGGCGCGTCGGGATCATTTTCGCGTTGTAGACTTGGTTCTGCTTCAGACTGAACACCTGAGACGTCCCCGACTTCGCCGCAATGCCGTAAGGCGCAGTGTGGAAATACTTATAACCGGTGCCGTTCGGTGCATTGGCCATGCCGAACATCGCATGACGCACCAGCGACCAATACGGGGATTTTGGATCGCCAATTTGCGGTTGCGGCAATTTAGGTTGATAAAGCTGTTGTTCCTTACCACGCTGCGATTTTTCCAGCAGGTGCGGATTAATCACCCGGCCATTATTGAGCAGTGCCACCAGCGCTTTCACCATCTGAATCGGCGTCGCAATCCAGTAACCCTGCCCAATTCCCACCGACACCGTATCACCCTGATACCACGCGTGTTTATGCACTTTCTGCTTCCACTCACGACTTGGCAGCAATCCTGAATACTCTTCATTGAGATCGATGCCGGTGGGTTTGCCGTAGCCAAATTGGCTCAGCATGGTGTGAATACGATCGATGCCCATCATAAACGCCACCTGATAGAAGAAGCTGTCCGCCGACTCCTCAATCGCCTTGGTGACATCCAGCGTGCCATGCCCCGACTTTTTCCAGTCACGATATTTACGATCGGTGCCTGGCAGGGTCCAGGTCGGCGCGCCAAAAATAGTAAAGCTTGGGGTGATCACCTTGGTCAGCAGCGCGGACATCGCCATATAGGGTTTAACTGTCGAGGCCGGTGGATACAGGCCTTGCGTGACACGGTTGATTAGCGGCAGATTTTTGTCCTGCAGCAACGTTTTGTAGGCTTTGTAGCTGATGCCTTTTACAAACGGATTAGGGTCATAGCTCGGCGCAGATACCATTGCCAGCACGCTGCCATCGCGCGGATCTTCAATCAGCGCCGCCGCACGCTGGCCGGCGAGCTGGCTCTCAACGTACTGCTGCAGATGCAAATCCAGCGTCAGATAGACGTTCTGGCCGGCAACCGGCGGCACTTCTTTCAGCACGCGCACAATGCGACCGTGGTTATCCACTTCCACTTCCTGATAACCGGTTTTGCCGTGCAAAATGGACTCGTAATAGCCTTCAATGCCCTGCTTACCGATGTTGTGGTCAGCAGCATAGTTTTCGCCGACGCCTTCGGCATTCAGGCGTTTGAAATCGTTATCGTTGATCTTGGAAACATAGCCCACCACATGAGCTAAATCGGCGCCATAGGGATACTCACGGTCCTCATAAGTGTCGATGGCCACGCCGGTGAAACGGAACTGATTGACGGAGAAGCGCGCCACCTGCTCATCGGTGAGTTCTGCTTTTAACTCGACCGGCTTATAGCGGCTGTTCTGTTTGAGTTCGTGCTCGAAGGTTTCAATTTCTTCCGGCGTCAGGTCGACAATGGGCGTCAGCTGCTTCAGCGTTTCCTGCATATTGTCGATTTTGTAAGGCGTCACGAGGATGTCGTACCAGGTGACGTTACGCACCAGCGGAATACCGTTGCGATCGTAGATCAACCCTCGCGTTGGCGCGATGGGGATCATTTTGATGTCGTTTTCGTTGGACCGCGTCTGGTAATAGCTGTGCTGATCCACCTGCAGACGATACAGGTTAACGCCAAGGATAATGAAACAGATGACGACCAGAGCAAAAGCGACAAGCGCACGGCGGACAAACAGTTTTTCTTCAGCTTCGAAATTACGGAAATTCATCAGGGGGGCTTAGTCTCTTTGTTATCACGCTAATGATAAGCAGAGATGGCTTTAGAGCCAGCACGAAGATGCACAAGCCTGGGTAAAAGTGTGTCAGATGTTTACGAGGAGAGGTTCAGGTCACCCTGTGTGGTATCGATGATTCCGAGCGGTGAGTAACGAGGTGGTGATAAATGGCAGGATTCATTTCGCGCGAAGAAGAACAAGGTCGCCACCCATGACGACCCTGTGCGCGGGTGGGTTTCGTCAGGTGCGCGTTGAAGCGCACCGAACAAAACAGACGGGATTAATCCCCCAGCAGCACCGACTCCAGCGCGATCTTGATCATATCGTTGAAGGTGGTCTGGCGCTCAGCCGCCGTGGTCTGCTCGTGCGTGCGGATATGATCCGACACGGTGCAGATGGTCAGCGCTTTCGCCCCGAACTCCGCTGCCACACCGTAGATACCCGCGGCTTCCATTTCCACGCCCAGAATGCCGTATTTCTCCATCACATCGAACATCTGCGGATCTGGCGTGTAGAACAGGTCAGCAGAGAAGATATTGCCAACGCGTGCGTCCACACCCAGCGCTTTGGCGGCATCAACCGCGTTACGCACCATGTCGAAGTCCGCAATCGCCGCGAAGTCGTGATCCTTGAAACGCATACGGTTCACTTTGGAATCGGTGCAAGCACCCAGACCAATCACCACGTCACGCAGTTTCACATCGGCACGCACCGCGCCGCAGGAACCGACACGGATGATTTTCTTCACGCCGAAATCGGTGATCAGCTCTTTGGTGTAGATCGAGCAGGATGGAATACCCATACCGTGGCCCATGACCGAAATCTTACGGCCTTTGTACGTCCCGGTGTAACCCAGCATGCCGCGCACGTTGTTCACTTCAACCGCATCTTCCAGGAAGGTTTCTGCGATGTGCTTAGCGCGCAGCGGATCGCCCGGCATCAGCACCACGTCCGCGAAGTCACCCATTTCTGCATTAATATGAGGCGTTGCCATGGTTATTTTCCTTTTTAAAATTGGTGGGCTGTTTTACAGCAGGCTTTTGCCGTAGTCCATGCTGGACAGGCCAAAATACTTCGCAATGGTCTGGCCGATATCCGCAAAGGTATCGCGATAACCCAGCGATCCCGGCTTCACTTTTGGACCGTAAATCAAAATCGGGATGTGCTCGCGCGTGTGCTCGGTGCCCTTCCAGCTTGGGTCACAACCGTGGTCGGCGGTGAGGATCAGAATATCACCCTCTTTCACCAGCGCCATCAGCTCCGGCAAACGACGGTCGAAGAACTCTAAACCCCCCGCATATCCGGCGATATCGCGACGATGGCCCCAGGTGGAGTCAAAATCAACGAAGTTGGTGAAGACGATGGAATTGTCCGGCGCCTTTTTCATCTGCTCGATGGTGGCGTTAAACAGTGCATCCAGCCCGGTAGCTTTCACTTTCTGGGTGATGCCCTGCTCGGCGTAGATATCCGCAATTTTACCCACGGAGATCACTTCGCCGCCCTTCTCGTCCACCAGCTTTTTCAGCATGGTTGGCGCAGGGGGTTCCACGGCGAGATCGTGACGGTTACCGGTACGCTCAAAGTTGCCCGCTTTGTCGCCGACAAACGGACGCGCAATTACACGGCCGATGTTGTAGCCACCGTTGGTCAGTTCTTCACGCGCGATTTCGCACAGTTCGTACAGACGATCCAGACCAAAGGTCTCTTCGTGACAGGCAATCTGGAATACCGAGTCCGCCGAGGTGTAGAAAATCGGCTTGCCGGTCTTCATGTGCTCTTCACCCAGTTGGTCGAGGATCACCGTACCGGACGAATGGCAGTTACCAAGATAACCCGGCAAATCGGCGCGTTTTACCAGCACGTCGAGCAGCTCCTGCGGGAAGCTGTTCTCTTTGTCGCTGAAGTAGCCCCAGTCAAACAGTACCGGCACGCCGGCGATTTCCCAGTGGCCTGACGGCGTGTCTTTACCGGATGACAGCTCGCTGGCGTAAGCGTAGGCACCCATGATTTCAGCATTGGCGTCGAGGCCCGGCGGGAAGCGGCCGGTAGAGAGTTCAGCGGCTTTACCCAGACCGAGCGCGGTCAGGTTAGGCAGATGCAGCGGGCCTTCGCGACCTTCATTGGCGCGGCCTTCGAAGCACGCTTCGGCGATATGGCCGAGCGTATCCGATCCTTCATCACCGAATTTATCGGCGTCTTTACTGGAGCCGATCCCGAAGGAGTCGAGAACCATAATAAAAGCACGTTTCATGCAAGTCTCCTGCGCAATGGCGCGATGACAAGTCAAAAAAAAGCGATCAGATCAGTATACCCGAATGGCCGCTGCCTGGCACGAAGAAGCGTTACTCGCTGACGCGGCGATAGACCACCGGCGTTTCCGCTGGCGCGCTATCACTCAACGTGATAGCTGCTTTGACCGCTTCCGCAGCCTGCTGCCACTGCGCTTCCGACGCGGCATGAATCACCGCCAGCGGGCGCTGTGCATCAACCTGCGTGCCGAGCGTGGTCATCTCACTTAAGCCCACGCTGTAATCAATGCTGTCGCTGGCACGCTGACGCCCCCCACCCAGCGACACCACCGCCATGCCCAGCGCACGGGTATCCATGGCGCTGACAATCCCGTCGCGATCGGCATACACCGCTTTGCTCAGGGTCGGTGCAGGCAGATAGCTGTCCATCCGCTCGATGAAATCCACCGGACCATTCTGCGCCGCCACCATGCGCGCGAACACTTCCGCCGCTTGACCGTTATCCAGCACGTTCTGCAATTTCTGTCGTGCTTCGGCGTCGTTGTCGGCCAGCTTGCCGGAGATCAACATTTCCGAGCACAGCGCCATCGTCACTTCCAGCAAGCGCGGGTTGCGCGCCTCGCCAGTGAGGAACTGTACTGCTTCGCGCACTTCCAGCGCATTACCGGCGGTGGATGCCAGCACCTGATTCATGTCAGTGAGCAGCGCGGTGGTTTTGCAGCCCGCGCCGTTCGCCACGCCAACAATCGCCTGCGCCAGATTTTCCGAAGCTTCAAAGGTCGGCATAAAAGCACCGGAGCCGACTTTCACATCCATCACCAGCGCATCCAGTCCTTCCGCCAGTTTTTTGGCAAGGATCGAGGCGGTGATTAGCGGGATCGAGTCAACGGTAGCGGTGATATCACGCGTGGCGTAGAAACGTTTATCGGCGGGGGCCAGTGAGTTGGTCTGGCCGATAATCGCGATACCGACATCTTTGATGATCTGGCGGAAACGATCGTCGATCGGGAAGATATCGAAACCGGGGATGGCCTCCAGCTTATCCAGCGTGCCGCCGGTGTGGCCGAGGCCGCGCCCGGAGATCATCGGGACATAACCACCACATGCTGCCACCATCGGGCCGAGCATCAGCGAAGTCACATCGCCCACGCCGCCGGTGGAGTGCTTATCAACAATCGGGCCGTTGAGGTTCAACGACTTCCAGTTGAGCACCGAGCCGGAATCGCGCATCGCCATGGTCAGCGCCACGCGCTCTTCAAGATTCATATCGTGGAAGTAGATGGTCATTGCCAGCGCGGCAATCTGACCTTCTGATACGCTGTTGTCGCGCACGCCATTGATAAAGAAACGGATCTCCGCTTCGCTCAGTGGCTGGCCGTCGCGTTTTTTTCGAATAATTTCTTGTGGCAGGAACAAGGTTGCCTCCCCGGGAGATTGCTGTGAAATGCACCAAACATTATTTGGGTCGCCATTGATGGCGACCCTGAGGCTGGGATCAGTAGCCCGCTTTGCTGGTCGCTGTCGCGTGGCCCAGCGTATTCAGCAGGCTCGCCAGCAGGCTTGAAGCGCCAAAGCGGAAGTGGCGCGCATCCGCCCAGCCTTCGCCCAGAATGTCATCCGCCAGCTTCAGATAGATCGCGGCATCTTCCGCCGTGCGCACGCCGCCCGCAGGCTTGAAGCCCACCTGCTGCTGCACGCCTTTATCGTGAATCACCTGCATCATGATCGCCGCCACTTCTGGCGTGGCGTTAACCGGCACTTTACCGGTTGAGGTTTTGATGAAATCCGCACCGGCATCGATAGCGATTTCAGAAGCGGCGCGAATCAGCGCTTCTTCTTTCAGTTCACCGGTTTCGATGATCACTTTCAGCAGCACGTTGGCAGCGGCGCAGGCTTCTTTACAGGCTTTCACCAGCGCAAAACCGATGTCGCGATTGCCGGCAATCAGCGCGCGATACGGGAAGACCACGTCCACTTCGTCTGCACCGTATGCAATCGCCGCACGGGTTTCTGCCAGCGCGATCTCAACGTCATCGTTGCCGTGCGGGAAGTTGGTGACCGTGGCGATGCGAATATCAGGCGTGCCCTGCTCGCGCAGTGCTTTACGTGCCGCAGGGATGAAACGTGGATAGATGCAAATGGCCGCAGTGTTACCGGCTGGCGACTTCGCCTGATGACACAGCGCGATCACCTTCTCATCGGTGTCATCGTCGTTCAGGGTGGTCAAATCCATCAGTTGCAGGGCGCGTTGTGCGGCCGCTTTAAGATCGGTCATGATGCTCTCCAAAAGGTGACCGGCAGACGACGCCCACCGGATAATGTGATAATTCTAACAAACCACACCTGAATGAATTGCGCTTCATGTCACATGAAAAAAGAAAATTCGTCATATGAATACAATTATTTAGTGATTTAAGTCACAAATAACCGCCAGCACACCCGTTTTCAGGCGCAATACAGGTTGTGAATATTATCACAAAAAAGGGCAGAAAAGGGTAATGCCGATTTTATTACTGTAGCCAATACCCGCCAAAACCGCGGGAAATCCAGATTGTGTCGGGAGGAGGTCAGGCAGGCAGGGCAAACACGCGCAGGCTGTTCTGCCACAGCATATCGGCAATGCTATCGGGCGATTCACTGCGCAACTGACACAGCACATCAAACACGTTACGCGCGCGCTCAGGACGGTTGGGCTGCCCCTGATAACCCTGCAACGGCATATCAGGAGCATCGGTTTCCAGTAACAGTGAGGTGAGCGGCAGATTAGCAATCGTGTTGCGGGTTTTACTGGCGCGTTCATAGGTGATGGTGCCGCCCACGCCGATCGCATAGCCCAGCTGGATAAAACGTTCCGCCTGCTGCTGGCTGCCAGCAAAACCGTGTACCACGCCACGGCGCGGTAAATCATGGCGACGCAAATGCAGCGCCAGCTGATCGTGGGTGCGACGCGAATGCAGGATCACCGGCAAATCATACTGTTTCGCCAGTTTGAGCTGTGCATCGAGTAACCGCGTCTGCTTATCAAACTGCGCGTCCTGCATATAGAGATCGAGGCCGATCTCGCCGATCGCCACGCGCTTGCTATCCGGCGTTTGCAGCCACTGCTCCAGCTGATCCAGATGCGCATCCTGGTGCTCGGCAATATTGATCGGATGCAGCCCTAATGCGGCATACAGCGCCACGTGCTGTTGCGCCAGCTGGCTGACCAGTGCAAAGCGGCTGGCATCGACGCTCGGTACAATAATGCGTTCCACACCCGACTGCGCCGCACGGGCGATGCTGCCTGCGGCGTCATCGACAAAAGGCGGGAAATCGAAATGACAGTGGGTGTCGATAAATCTCATGCCAGCGATCCTGCATCAAAATCGGCATCATTATCCGCCAGCGGCGGCGTATGCACGGCGCGATTGTCTGGTGCATTCGCCACGGCGGCCGGTGGTGTCACGGTAGTCTGGCGCAGGAACGGTTCGGCATCGCTCAGCCATTGACCTAGCGTCGCGAGGAAATAGCGGCCGCTGCGGCGTCCTAAATGGTAATCCTGATTCAGTGAAGCCAAACGGCTACCCAGCGCCATACTCGCCAGCGGTTTCGGCGGGTAAATTTCAATGATGCGCAGGTCGTCTGGCGGCTGTTCGATAAACTGCTGAATCTCACGATAGCTCTCTTCATGGTGATGCAGGATGTTGATCATCGGCTGCAGTGCGCTGTCACCCAGCCAGCGCTCCATGCGTTTGAACCATTTGGGCGTGTAAGACATTTGTGATGGCACGGTGCGGATCACCACAATGGTATCGGCACCGCGTCGTGCCGCTTCACGCACCGGAATGGCATCGCTAATGCCGCCATCCAGATAGTTCACCCCATCCATCAGTACGCCGCTGCGATAGAACCCCGGAATGGCGCTGGAAGCTTTGATCACGTCATGCCAGTTCAGGCTGGTAGGGTTGAAATATTCGGCGCGGTAATCGTCACCGCGACAGGCGCACATATAGAACTCGCTGCCTTTGGCAAACAGTCCTTCGGCATTGCTGAGCGACAAGGGAAATTCTTGTTTGGTGATGTCGATCAGCCAGTCGAGATCGATCAGATGGCCACCGCGCACAAAGCGCAACGGATCAAAAAACAGTTTGCTGGTGGTATAACGCGTGATGACGCGGCGCGCGTAACCCAGTTGGGCGCAAACAAACGCAGACAGGTTTTGTGCTCCCGCGGAGGTGCCCAGCATCAATTGAAACGGGTTAAAATCGGCGCGCTGAAACTCATCAAGGACGCCTGCGGTGAAGATGCCGCGTTGACCGCCGCCTTCACAGACCAGGGCAATTTTTTTGGATTTAAATGGGGTGAGCGCCAGGGGCTCAAAGGTGTCCAGTGACACCGGGATGCGTATTCCCAATGGATGTCCCTCAGTTTTCCTGCTCTGAGGGAGCCGCTGACGGCAGCATCCCGGAGAACCAGTCATTGTCATTCCCTGACCTATTGCATCGTGCAATCGGTGCGGCTGCCTATTATGCCGCAAATGACTGGTCTCCGCTTTAGTGACTCGCGGGTTAGCGTTGTGTTAACGCAATCGGTCAGGGTCGTTTACGCCCGGTAAACAGGCTTACGAGGAACAGAATAATACCGACAATGAAGACAATTTTAGCTGCCCATGCTGCCGTACCCGCCAGACCGCCGAAACCTAACGCTGCAGCAATCAGAGCGATGACCAGAAAGATAATACCCCAACGAAACATAAGCCTCTCCTTACCGTAGTGAAAATCGAACTGCTTATTCATACAACATTGTTTTTATTACGAAACAGCACCGAAGCAGTGCCGCTCGCTCGCGTTAAGATTTCACCTTCAGGTCATTCTTCACGCTTTTGACGCCTTCAATGGCTTTGGCGATTTTCTCAGCACGATCGGACTGTGACTGGTCCGCCACTTCTCCTGATAACTGCACCACGCCATCGGTGGTTTCCACCTTCACGTTGCGCGATGGCACAATGTCATCTGCTAAAAGCTTAGCTTTGATTTCACTGGTGGTTGCGGTATCCCCCGCATAACCTTTCAGTGTGGTCTCTTTGCTGTCTTTAACGTGCAGTTTGTCACTGACGGATTTCACACCCTCAACTTTTTGCACCAGCGCCACGGCTTTTTCCGCCTGATCCTGCGAAGCGACAAAGCCGCTCAGCGTGACCACGCCCTGATGCGTTTTCACTGAGATATCCGTACTTTTAATCGCTTCATCATCCACCAGTGCCGCTTTGGCCTTGGCGGTGATGCCGCTGTCATCCATAAAACCATCGACTTTTTTCATAGAACTATCGATTTTAGAACCCGTGCTGCTGGTATCCGCAGCAAACGCCACGCCGCCCATCAGGGCAGTAGAGGCCAGAGCAGCAATCAGGGTTTTGGCAATCTTAGTCTTATTCATCGATATCATCCTTCTATCAGTTAACTCACTCGCAACTGCGAATGCGCCAGCAACAAACGGCGTTGCTGCATTGATGGACGTAATGAAACCAGAGGTCTCTTTTCTCGTCCGACAGGATAATCATAGTAGGGATTACAGGTTTTGCTGGCTTTTGTGGTTGATATCTCGCCAAAAAGCGATAAACGCAGCGTAAATAGGAACAGTCTGTAGGATAAAAACAGGGCCAGTGAAAATCACTGACCCTGGTTGTGAGGCGGGATTAATGTTCGCGCGTTTTGCGGAACGTCACGTCAGGATAGCGTTCCTGCGTGATGTTGAGATTCACCATGGTCGGGGCGATGTAAGTGAGGTTATCACCGCCATCCAGCGCCAGGTTCACTTCGTTTTTGCGCTGGAAATCGTCGAATTTCTTCGCATCGTTGCACTCAACCCAGCGGGCAGTCGCGACGTTGATGGCTTCATAAATCGCTTCAACGTTGTATTCGCTTTTCAGACGCGCCACAACCACTTCAAACTGCAGCACACCGACCGCACCCACGATCAGATCGTTGTTGTGCACCGGGCGGAACACCTGCACCGCCCCCTCTTCCGACAGTTGAACCAGACCTTTCAGCAGCTGTTTCTGCTTCAGTGGATCGCGCAGACGAATACGACGGAACAGCTCCGGGGCGAAGTTCGGAATACCGGTGAACTTCATGGTTTCACCCTGGGTAAAGGTGTCGCCGATCTGAATGGTGCCGTGGTTGTGCAAGCCGATGATATCGCCAGGGAAAGCTTCTTCTACGTGCGAACGGTCGCCGGCCATAAAGGTCAACGCATCCGAAATCACCACGTCTTTGCCAGTGCGCACCTGGCGCAACTTCATGCCTTTCTCGTACTTGCCAGAAACCACACGCATGAAGGCAACACGGTCACGGTGTTTCGGATCCATATTCGCCTGGATCTTAAACACGAAGCCGCTGAATTTCTCCTCGCTGGATTCCACCAGACGCGCATCGGTTTTACGTGACATCGGCGTCGGTGCCCAGGCCACTAAGCCATCGAGCATATGATCGACGCCGAAGTTACCCAGTGCGGTGCCGAAGAACACCGGGGTAATTTCACCGCTCAGGAACAGCTCCTGATCGAACTCGTGGGACGCGCCCTGCACCAGTTCCAGCTCATCACGCAGTTGCTGTGCCAGGTCTTCACCCACTGCCGCGTCGAGATCCGGGTTCGCCAGACCTTTGACAATGCGCACATCCTGAATGGTATGGCCCTTACCGGTTTGATACAGGTAAGTTTCATCTTTGTAGAGGTGATACACGCCCTTGAACAGCTTACCGCAGCCAATCGGCCAGGTGATTGGCGCGCAGGCAATCTTCAGCTCGCTCTCAACTTCATCCAGCAGTTCCATCGGATCGCGGATATCACGGTCAAGTTTGTTCATAAAGGTGATGATCGGCGTATCGCGCAGACGGGTCACTTCCATCAGCTTACGGGTACGATCTTCAACACCTTTCGCGGCATCGATCACCATCAAACAGCAGTCAACCGCCGTCAGCGTACGGTAGGTATCTTCAGAGAAGTCTTCGTGCCCTGGGGTATCCAGCAGGTTCACCAGACTGTCGCGATACGGGAATTGCATCACCGAGGTGGTGATGGAGATACCACGTTGTTTCTCCATCTCCATCCAGTCAGATTTAGCATGCTGGCTGGAGCCGCGGCCTTTGACGGTACCGGCAGTTTGGATCGCCTGCCCGAACAGCAGCACTTTTTCGGTAATGGTGGTTTTACCGGCATCCGGGTGCGAGATGATCGCAAACGTACGGCGGCGCGCCACTTCATCTAAAAAGGAAGCAATAGACATGTGTGAATTCTTCTTCAAGGGCAACGCGCGGGCGGCGCGCTGCGAATAAATCGTTCCGGGCAAAGCCGGGGGATAACGGAACCAATGGTGACGCAGTGGCGTCAGTTCACAGCAAGATGTGCGCGATCTACATTGGCGGCAGTCCGGTTATCCAGTCAGCATTAAGGCGGCATAGCATACAATATTTCAGCAGGCGGGGAAATCGTGGGATGGAACCTGTGTACACCCTCGCCCTGCCGCTTTCCTGCAGGCGAGAAGAAGAGACTGCTTGAGCGAGGCTTTCATTCAGGGTTACAGCCTCGCCCATTTGCGGGAGAGGCTGGGGGGTGGGAAACGACACACGACTAACCCAACACGCGCACCACTGCCGCCTTAAAGATCTTCACCCCAATCTCCAGCGAACTCAGTTCAAAACGCATATCAGGATGATGCAGGCCCGGCACCAGATTGGTACCCAGCCCCCAGAAACCGGCTTTCACCTGCGGTCTTTTCACCGGGTAGTAGAAGAAGTCTTCACTGCCTGGCGTGGATTTGGTGTCGAGCAGCCCTTCTTCCCCCAGTACATCGACGATCGCTGCCCGGATCACTGCCGTGGCTTCCTCGTGGATTTCTGCGGCGGGCATCTCTTTCAGTACCACCACTTCAGCGCTCGCACCCAATGCAGCCACGCTGTGCTGAATCGCTTGCGTCACTTTCTGTTTCAGCACCTCCATCGGTGCGTTCTCCTGCGAACGCAGATCCCACACCACGCGCGCCTCATCCGGCACCGAGTTGGTGACACCGGCATCACACAAGAAGCGCGTGGCTTTCACGCTCCATGTCAGACCCGGTGCCAGATGGATACTGTTCACCGCCTGCACCGCTTGTACTGCGGCATCCAGCGCATTCACGCCCAAATGTGGGCGCGCGGCATGCGCAGGCACACCTTTGATCGTCGCTTCCAGCGTGCTGCACGCCGAATAGAGCACGGCTGGCGTGGCTTGCCCGACATGGCACTCTTCCAGTGGACGCACATGGAAACCGAGGATCATCTCGACATCCTCCAGCGCACCGCCCTCAATCATCGATAACGCACCCGCACCGAGTTCTTCCGCAGGCTGGAACAGCAGCTTAAGCTTGCCGCGCTTGATCGCACCCTCTTTCAGCAACTCCTGTGCCGCCGTCAGCACCACCGAAGAGTGCCCATCGTGGCCGCAGGTATGGCGTGCACAGGCGACGCCGTTAATGATGTGGCCGAGTGCATCCATATCTGCACGAAGCGCCAGTACTGGGCCCGGCACGCCGCTATCAATTTCCGCCACGATGCCGGTGGTGTGATTGATGCCGCGCGTCACCCTGATGCCAGCCTGCTCAAGCTGGTCGGCGATATAGGCGGAAGTTTTGAATTCTTCGAATCCCAGTTCCGGGATTTCATGCAGGTAATGGTAATGATCTAATACGTTCGACACCGCTAAGCTCCTGACAAGTAAAGGCTCATCATAGCATCCGCCGATGTACGGCTATAATCAATCCAGCGTGAATGAAAATGAGTCAAAACTGAGAACTCTTCGCATTCAATAAATGAAATAATTCCATTTACAATCAATAAGATAATTTCAAATTTTTGTCGAAAAAGCCTTCACAAAAAAGTATAGATTGATGCATAATTCACCGTACTTCACCTGACAAATTAAAAAGGACTCAGCCATGTTAACTGCTGAAATGACCTCTCGCCTGAACGATCAACTGAACCTCGAATTCTTCTCTGCCAACCTGTATCTGCAGATGAGCGCATGGTGCAGCGACAAAGGTTTTGAAGGTGCTGCCTCTTTCCTGAAGATGCATTCTCGCGAAGAGATGGAGCACATGCAGCGCCTGTTCGATTACGTTAGCGATGCCGGTTCTCTGCCGGTGCTGGGCAGCATTGCCGCCCCTGCCGTTAGCTGGAACTCACTGAATGACGTGCTGGAAGAAGCGCTGAAGCATGAGCAGCTGATCACGCAGCGCATCAACGACCTGGTACACACCGCGTTGATGTCTCAGGACTACTCAACCTTCAACTTCCTGCAGTGGTATGTGGCTGAGCAGCACGAAGAAGAGAAGCTGTTCAAAACCGTACTGGATAAACTGGCGATGGTGGGCAACAAAGGCGAAGGCTTGTTCCTGGTGGACAAAGACCTGGGCCGCATGAACGTCGAAGGCCACGGCCAGTCATAATAAAGACGACACACAGCTGAAAACACAACGCCCGGCAATGCCGGGCGTTTTTTATGCTGAAATCGTACGCTTAGATGGCGACGAGCGTACAAACGATCAGGAACATAGACTCAACAAGGAGCGCATCAATGCACCACCTACGTTGTCGCATCGCCATACATGGCGACCGCTTACTCCAGCTCTTTCAGACGCAGTTCTGAAGGCTGCGGGCGGCCAAAGAAATAGCCCTGGAATAAGGTACAACCCTCTTCACGCAGCTTGGCGAATTGCTCGCTGCTCTCCACCCCTTCGGCAGTGATCTGAATATCCAGACTGCGGCTCATGCCGGTGATCGCCCGGATAATCGCCAGCGCTTCGCGACTGTCACCCATATCGTTGATAAACGACTTGTCGATTTTGATCTTGTCGAACGGGAAGGATCGCAGATAACTCAGCGATGAATAGCCGGTACCGAAATCATCCAGTGCAATCTGCACGCCAATCGACTTCAGGCTTTGCAGGGTGCGGATGTTACCCAGCGTGTCGTCCAGCAGCACCGATTCAGTGATCTCCACTTCGAGGCGATGCGGGGCCAGCCCGGATTCACGCAACGCGCCTTCCACCACCGACACCAGCGAGCTGTTCTTAAACTGCAGCGGCGACAGGTTCACCGACACCGACTGCTCGGTGCCCCAACTCTGTGCCTCGCGGCAGGCTTCATACAGCGCATAAGCGCCCAGCATGTGGATCAGTCCGGTCTCTTCGGCAATCGGGATGAAATCATTTGGCATGATCAAACCCTTAACCGGATGGTGCCAGCGCATCAGCGCCTCATAACCAATGATTTCGTCCTCATTGGTGATCGGCTGATAGTAGAGCTTGAGCTGACGTCCGGTGATGGCCTCACGCAGATCGTTTTCAATCACGCGGCGACTGCGCGCCACATCATCCATTTCCATGGTGAAGTGTTCAAAGCGGTTACGTCCGTTGCGTTTGGCTTCGTATAACGCCATATCCGCACAGCGCAGCATGTGCTCAGGCGTGTTGGTGACCTGTGACGTCAACGCAATGCCCACGCTCAACCCAACGGAAAGATTGTGCCCTTCAACATTAATAGGCGGACGGATCGCTTCGATCAGGCGCTGAGCCACCACCGCCGCTTCCTGCGCGTTATTGATATTCGGCAGCACGATAGCAAACTCATCGCCGCCAATACGCGCCAGCGTGTCATGGTCGCGCAGCGCACTGCGCAAGCGTTTTGCCACCACGCGCAGCAGATCGTCACCAATCTGATGGCCCAGCGCATCGTTAACGTTCTTGAAGTTATCGAGATCGAGACACAGCGTGGCGCTCAGCGCATGGTGTTGATTATCCTGGCGCAGCGCTTCACTCAGCTTCTGCCGGAACAGAATACGGTTTGGCAGGCTGGTGAGATTATCGTGGTGCGCCATATGGTGAATACGCGCATCGGCTTCACGCTGATCGGTAACGTCCTCAACAATCAGCATCACGTAGTTCTGACGCATATCTTTGCCACTGATGGTGGTGGCGCGGGTTTGCAGAATACGATCACCGCCTGCGGTCAGCAGCAGCTGCTCGCGTGAATGGATGCCTTCGCTGCGCAGCGCGATATCCGCCAGGCTGTTGAAATAGTCGCTCAGCTCCGCCGACATACACTCGTGCGGACGCTTGTGCATAATCAAAGATTTACTGACGCCAAACAGCTGCTCGGCTTTGTCATTGACCATCAAAATTTCGCGGCTGATGGCGTCTTCCACAATCACGCAAGACGGAATGTTAGCGATGATGGTATCGAGGAAACCCGACAGCTCAGACATCTTAGCGCTCTGCGCCTGCGCCAGATCCCGCGCGCGCAGCAGTTGCTGTTCATTCTCACGACGCTCGGTGACATCACGCGTGATTTTGGCGAAGCCGATCATCTTGCCATCTTCATTGTGGATAGCATCGATCACCACATGCGCCCAGAACGCCGAGCCATCTTTACGATAGCGCCAGCCTTCATCTTCGAAGCGACCGGTTTTCAGCGCGATACCCAGGTTGGCTTCCGGCGTGTTGGCGATGCGCTCCTGAGAACCGTAAAACACTGAAAAATGCTGGCCGACAATCTCATCGGAAAGATAGCCTTTGGCACGCTGTGCCCCGGCGTTCCAGTTCACTACGCGGCCCTGCAGATCCAGCATATAGATGGCATAATCGGTCACACCTTCCACCAGCAGTCGGAAGGTTTTCTCGTATTCCTGCTGTTTGCGTTGCAGCTCGCGCTGCTCGGTGCAGTCACGGGTGATTTTGGCGTAGCCAATCAGCTTGCCCGCATCATCACGAATCGCATCGATGATCACATGTGCCCAGAACGCGCTGCCATCTTTGCGATAGCGCCAGCCTTCATCCTCAAAGCGCCCGGTTTTGAAAGCGGTGCTGAGGTTTTTCTCTGGGATATGATTTTTGCGGTCCTGCGCACTGTAGAAGCGTGAGAAGTTCTGACCAACAATCTCTTCGGCCACATAACCTTTGGCACGCTGCGCGCCGGCATTCCAGTTTTCGACGTTACCGTCGAGATCAAGCATGTAGATGGCGTAGTCCGTTACGCCTTCAACTAATAAACGGAAACGTTGCTCCTGTTCCTGCTGTTTGCGCTGCTGTTCTTGCTGAACCGTGCAGTCGCGGGTGATTTTGGCAAAGCCCAGCAGTTCGCCGAAGTCGTCGCGAATCGCATCAATCACCACATGTGCCCAGAAGGCGCTGCCATCTTTACGATAACGCCAGCCTTCGGTTTCGAAGCGCCCCACCGCTGTCGCTATTGAAAGCCCGCGCTGCGGCGCCCCGTTTTTACGATCTTCTTCGCTATAGAACAGCGCAAAATTTTTGCCGACGATTTCGTCCGGCGTATAACCTTTGGCGCGTTGCGCTCCTGCATTCCAGTTGGCGACGGTGCCATCGGGTTTGAGCATGTAAATGGCATAATCCACCACGCTCTGCACCAGCAGCCGGTACATGACGTCAGAGTTATTATTCATTGTTGTTCGCCTATTGCTGGCCTGGTATTAATTGCTTCTTAAGAAAAATCTTAATTACCGTGGAGACTTAAACGCAAAAGCGCAGCGCTGACAAGCGTTAATCGTCCACAGACAAAAGTTGGTAGTCAGGTTATCGGCAATGGCGAAAAAACATTCAGCGGGATACTCAATATATTCTGCTACGTTGACGCTGCTCCTGGGGAAAACGCGGACTATCCAGATGGCATTGCAGGGGGAGATGCGCTTGCCAGCATAATGGCGCGCGTGTCGCTAAAATCGGGCACTCTGCCGCCGCAATAAAGGCCGGGATCACGCGCTGGGCAGCGGTTTTCTCAATTAACCATAGCTGATCGTCAAGCGGCGGATGGACGTTCCACGGCAGCCAGCGTGCCTGCTGCTCGGCCAGCAGTCGCGCAGCGCGTGTGCCGGGCGCAACGTGACTGCTGAAAATCAGCTTAAAGCCTGGCTGAGCACTGAGCTGCGCGGCTAAGCCGCTGTCGGCCACCGCATCGGCCGCCACAATGACATCTGCAGGCCGCCATTGTTCCGGCTGCGGCTGTTTCAACAAGCGCACCAATCCCAGCGCCGTGGTGGCGGGCAGTTTGTCCATCGCCAGCAGTTGCGCGACCTCACTGCGAATTTGCGGGCAGAGCTGAACCGCCAGCCCCCGTGCGGTGAGCTGTAAAGCCACTTCCGGGCCGCGACCATGTTCTGGCACGGCAACCACCGCGCCGTGGGTGGCGGCCATCGCCAGTGCATCCATTTGTTCGCACAACCGCTGCGTGCGGTCGCCGTAAGAAGCATCCGTGATTAATAGTTTTGCCGACGGCGGGCAGTCAAACGGCAACAGCAGCGCTTCGCGGCTCCAGTCGCCCATATAGGTGATGCCACCGGCAATCGGCAGATGGAACCATACCGAACCCGGCGAATGGCCACTGCGGCCGGTAAACAGATGCAACGGGCCGATGGCCGTTTGCCCGCGTAGCGGTAACAAACGTCGCGCATACATCGGCACCGCGACGTTAGCCAACTGCAACCAGGTTTGCTCGGTGGCGTACACCGGCGGTGAGCCGATTTGCGCCCAGCAGTCGAGCGAGGCGGCGTGATCAATGTGCGAATGGGTCAAACACAACGCATCAACCCGGCCAATGGCGCGAATATCCGGGCGCACGCCGGGTTGCGGACCGGCCCCGAGATCCCACAGCAGGCGATAGCCTTCCATCTCAACCAAAAAGGCCGCGGGCAGCTTGCCGCCCACACCGCTGATAACCGTTAAGCTTGCCATGGTAAAACCCCTTGCGGCAGACGCCGCGCCAGCCGCGTTGCCAGTCCCATCAGCAAACAGACGACCAGAATCATCAGGCAGCCTACCGCGGCCGCCAGCGAGGCGGAGCCCCCTTCGTCAAGGAACACGATGGTGGGTCCGATGGTCTGGGTTTGCGAGGTGACCAGCAATACCGAAACCTGGATTTCATTGAGTGCGGTGAGGAACACCAGCACCGTGCCCGCCAGCGCAGAAGGCGCAGCCAGCGGCAGTAAAATATCGCGCATGCGGCGCATAAAGCTGGCACCGCACAAGCGTGCCGCCTCATCGAGCGCCGGTTCCAGTTGCGCGAAGCCCGCCAGCGTCGGACGCAGCACCAGCGCAAGGAAGTTCGCCAGATACGCGGCGAGGATGATCCACACCGTGCCATACAGCGACACATTGATTATCGGCAGCGGGCGTAGAAAGAACAGCATCGCGGCGACACCGGTGACAATGCCCGGCAAGGCATAGGTGAGTTCACTGGCCAGCCACAGGCCGCGCACCAGTTTGGTCCGTCGCCAGCTGAGGAAATAGGCCAGAAACAGCGCGGTGGAGGTCAGAATCATCGCCGCCAGCGAGGTCAATCCGAGGCTGGTCATAAAGGCGTGGCGCACCGCCGGATAACCCCACAGCGCGCTGCGGAAGTTTTCCAGCGTCAGCGTCTGCCAGGTGAGCGCCTGACCATAACCGCTGGTGAGCGCGGTAATCAGCAGCGCACTGACCGGCAGCAGCAGCGTCAGCACCATCCACAGCCAGGCGGTACCTTCAATCGCCACGCGCCCGCGCCCTAGCGGTTGCTGCCACAGGCGCGGCGCACCGTTGACGCGCACATCATGGCGACCACCGAGCCAGGCGCTGGCCGCCATGCCCGCCAGCGTAATCACGGCAATCAGCAGCGCGTAAACGGCGGTATTGGGTAAGGCACTCGGACCAATGCCGTTGAGCTGCTGATAGACCAGCGTGATCAGCGTCGGCACGCGGGCGGGAATACCCAGCATCGCCTGAATACCGAAGTTACCGGCAGCGGCGACAAAGGTCAGCGCGGCCCCGGCAAAGATCGCCGGACGCGCCAGCGGCAGAATGATGGTGAACAGCACGCGCATCCTGGAGGCGCCGCTGATCTGCGCCGCTTCGACTAAATCGGCCGGTAAGCGACGTAAACCCGCGCGCACGGTGAGAAACACCAGTGGCGCGTTGTGTGTACCGAGCAGCAGCACGATGCCGCTCAGCGAATAGAGTGGCTGTTCGCCGGGCGCAAACCATGGCAAGCCGAGCGAACCAAACAGCAGCGCTAACGGGCTGGACGGTGCCAGCGCCTGCAGCCACGCCAGCGCCGTGACCTGCGGCGGAATCATTAGCGGCAGGATAAAGGCAAACACCCAGGCGGTTTTGGCGCGCAAATCGCCCAGCGCCACCAGCCAGGCAGCGGCGGTGCCGAGCAGCACTGAAATCAGGGTCGAGCTAAAAGCGATGAGCAACGTATTGCCACTGGCAATCAGCACGCGGTCGCTGGCTATCAGGCGCGTTAACCGAGCCATATCCGGCACGCCCTGAGGGGCAATCGCCGTCCACACCAGTCGCAGCAGCGGCGCCACCGACAGCAAGCCAATCAGCAGCACCATCAGTGCCAGGATCAGCTTTTCACTGTTGAGACGCCAGCGTTGACCGCCACGCGTCGCGTTACGCCATTCGTTGCTCACCACGCTCATGCTTAGCCGCCAAACATTGCGGTGAACTGATCGCGCACCGTGGCATCTTCCTTGATAGCTTTCGCCACGTCAGGGGTCAGCAGCTTGATTTTATTGATGGGCGTGAAGCCCGCCGGTGCAGAAACACGATCGTCCACCGGACGGTTACCCTGCTCGACCACCAGCTTCTGGCCTTGCTCAGACAGCATAAAGTTTACGAAGGCTTTGGCGGCGGGCAGGTTGTGCACCGACTTCATGATCGCTACCGGCTCCGTCACGTAAGAGACGCCCTCTTTCGGGTACACCAGATCGACTGGCGAGCCTTTTTTCTTCGCCAGAATCACGTCAGCATCCGTGATGATGCCGTACTTATCCAGTCCGCTGGCCACCGCTTTCAGCGCCGGGCCGTTGCCGCCCTGCGGAGCCACACCAATCGCTGCCAGCTTCTTGTAGAAATTCCAGCCGATGGTTGGCGTGTTGATATCGGTGTGCAGCTTGTACAGCGCCGCGCCGGAGTAAAGCGGGCTTGGCATGGCGATCTGACCTTTATTGGCCTCTACCGCCAGCGCGTTCCAGCTATCAATCGGCTGCGCGTGCTGGGTGTTGTAAGCAATCACCGTGGCGATGATTTTGGTGCCAAAGAAGGTTTTGTCTTTGTCGTAGAACGACGGATTGATGTGGCTCAGTGGCGCATCTTTGTAGCTGTAGAGCTGATTCTGATTTTTCAGGGCACCGAGGTTGATCGCATCGGCAATCAGCAGAACATCTGGCTTAGCGCCACCGCTCATCATCTCGGTCTGCAATACGTTCATCAGCTGTGTGGTGCCGTTACGCGTCCACTCCACTTCGACTTTCGGGTACGCGGCTTTGAACGCGTCCACGGTTTGCTGCGCGATTTCCGGTGCCTGTGAGGTGTAAATCACCAGCTTGCCGGACGGGGCATCATCGGCGTGGCTGACGGCGGCAAACACTAATCCACTGGCTAACATCAAAGCGTTAAAAGACGTGCGCATAGCAATTTCCCTAAGGTTTGAACGTTATGAAGGAAGAATCCAACCGTCGCGCAGCGCCACACCAAGGGTCGCGTCAACAACGGGTAAAGCGGCATCGGCCAGCTGCAGCGTGATGCTGTGGTCTGGTGCCTCGATGGGAGCAACATCAATCTGGTAATGGCTGCCGCGATAGATCACCCGCTGTACGCGTGCCGCAAACTGCGGTTCATCCGGCTCAGCGAGGCGGAAATCTATAGCGTGAAAACTGGCTTTGCCGTGGGGCATCGGGCGTTGTTCGGCCGCACAGCGCAAGGTGACGCGCAGACCGCACAGCGTGGCGAGCGCTTTGCCCTCGCCGGTAGGTTCGATATCGCTGACCGGCAGCACTTTGCCGTCATCAATAAATCCCGCCACCATTGCATTCGCCGGTTCACGCCACAGGGTTTGCGGCGTGGCAAACTGCATCACGCGGCCGCTGTCCATCACGACAATGCGGTCGGCCAGCGCCATCGCTTCGTGCTGATCGTGGGTGATGTAGAGCAAGGTTGCGTGGCTGTGGCGATGGAAGCGTCGAAACTCCTCTTCCATGGTAGCGCGCAGGTGCACATCAAGGTTGGCCAATGGCTCATCGAGCAGCACCAGCGTCGGTTTAGCGACCAGACAGCGGGCTAACGCCACACGCTGACGCTGTCCACCGGAAAGATCGGCGGGACGGCGCGAGGCAAAGTTTTCTAATCCCACCAGCTCCAGCGCTTGTTGAGTACGGCTGTCACGCTCATGGCGCGCCACGCCGTTGACTTTCAGGCTGTAGGCGACGTTTTCCGCCACCGTCATATGTGGCCACAGCGCATAGCTCTGGAACACCACGCCGAGCTGGCGATCTTCCGGTGGCAGGTGCACGCCCGGCGCAGCAAAGCAGCGCTCGCCGACGTGGATTTCACCGGCATCAGCGGTTTCAAAGCCCGCCAGCAGACGTAATAAGGTGGTTTTGCCGCAGCCCGAAGGACCCAGAACGGCGATGAACTCTCCCTGCGCAATCTGCAGCGAGATATCCTGAAGTACCGGCTGGGCAGCAAAGGCTTTGCTTAACCCGCGAAGTGTGATCGTTGCCATGTTTCTGGCCTTTATCTGACAGTCCGGCTAAGACCCTACGACAATCAGATGACGATCCCGTGACATCGATTTGACGTTTCCGTGCTCAAACAAAACGGGAGGCCCTAAAGCCTCCCTGCTACTTATTCGACGCTTTCAGCCTGCAGATGCATGCCGATGTAGCGCTCATAACGTGATGGCTTCACGCGTGACAGATCCACCAGCACCAGCCCATCGATACAGTTGTTGAAATCAGGATCGCTGCCGAAATCGATAAACTGCACGCCGCCCGGTTCACACACTTCCGAGTACTGCTTGTAGAGCGTGGGAATCGCGGTGCCGAGGTTCGCCAGCAGATGCTTCAGACGACGCAAGTCTTCCGCATAGTTATCACCGGTAAACTGCGCCAGCACCTCCGGCAGCGAGGCCGGATAAGGACGGCGCGATTTTGCCAGCGGCAATTCAGTCGGGAAGTACATGCGGTAGAACGCCACCAGCAGATCGCGCGCCGCCAGAGGCATACCGCCGGAGATCGATACCGGACCGAACAGGTAACGGGTCTCCGGGTATTTGGCGATATAGGCACCAATGCCCATCCACAGATAATCCAGGCCGCGTTTGCCCCAGTAGGCAGGCTGGATAAAGCTGCGACCCAGCTCCAGGCCCTGATTGATGATCGGCAGCATGCGCTCGTCGTAGTGGAACAGGCTGTCGCTGTAGATGCCTTCCAGACCACGACGCTCCAGCTGCTCGGCACCCGGAATAAAGCGATAAGCGCCCACAATCTCCAGCGCATCGTCATCCCACAGAATCAGGTGATAGTAATCGTCATCGTATTTATCGAGGTCACGACGGCGACCGCTGCCCTCGCCCACGGCGCGGAAGGCGATTTCACGCAGGCGTCCGAGTTCACGCAGCAGCGGCACCCAGGTCGCGCCGTTACGACGCCACAGGTAAATCTGTTTGCCATCCGGCAGCGAGCCGAGACGCTCACTCTCCATCAGCGCTTTTTTCAGTTCGGCACGATCTTCCGGGCGCGCAATCGCCGCTTCAGTCTGGAACAGACCACGACGGCCCTGACCAATGCGATATAAGTGCTTGCGCAGCCGTTTCGCCAGCTCTTTGCCCGGCGTGTGGCCATCGTGCCAGTTGGCAAACGGGATCTGCTCGCCAATGTGCAGCTTGATGCGCGATCCACGCTGGCGGAACATCTCGCGCACCAGCATCAGCAGCGCCAGCGGTGAGGCGATTTTGGCGGCGGCATAGAACGCAAGGCTATTACGTCCGACGACGTGTGCCGGAACAATCGGCGCACGAGCACGGGCGGCCAGGCGCAGGAAGCTGTGATGCCAGCGGTTATCCCGCACACCACGGCTCGAAAGGCGCGACACTTCACCCGCCGGGAAGATAATCAGTGCGCCCTGATTGTCGAGATGCTGCTGCATGCGCGTCAGCTGTTCGCGACTGGTGCGGTTGCCCATGTTATCCACCGGCAACATCAGATTGTTGATCGGCTCGAGCATCATCAGCATGCGGTTTGCCACGATTTTCACATCACGACGCACCTGAGACACGGCCGCCAGCAGCGCCAGTCCGTCCAGCGCACCGAGCGGATGGTTGGCGACAATCACCACCGGACCGCTGGTCGGGATCTGCTCCAAATCGCGTTCACTTAATTCACAGCGCACATCCAGGTGCTCCAGCACTTGCTCGACCATATCCACCCCTTTCAGGTGGCGATAACGGTCAGCAAAAGATTGGAATTCATGTTCGCGAACCGCCCATTTCAACAGGCTTTTTTGCCAGTTCGCGGGGTGATGGCCTGGCCAGTAAGTATCGAGAAGCTGATCAACAGAAAACATCATTCACCTTTTGTGCGCAGAGGTTTATGGCACCGAAGTTAAACAGGCTTGTTTTCAGATTTATGACCAGTGAGAAAGCGAAACGGAAATAACGGGGGAAACGCAGGGCGTTAGCCAGTAATGGCACCGCTAGCGAACCGTATAGAGGATTGTCGAGCCAGCGAGCGGCAGAAGCCGCCCCTGAAAAGACAACCACTTATCGATGGTGTGGCACCGCCCGATTCATCGTGCGTGAGCGGTTAAAGTTTTAACGGCGGCAATTGTGAGAACACGCTCAACAAGCCTTTGCTCCACAACTGACGAATCTGCGAAAAGTAAGGGTGCTGTTCGGTAATATGATGCTGTTCGTTATCTTTGAAGCTGTCGGTGTGATACACCATCACATCCAGCGGCAGGCCCACCGAAATATTACTCGCCAGCGTCGAGTCCATGGAAATCAGCGCACACTGCATCGCCTGGCTGAGCGGGGTTTCATAACGCAATACGCGATCAATAATCGGCTTGCCGTACTTGCTTTCACCAATCTGGAAATAAGGCGTATCCACACTGGCTTCAATGAAGTTGCCCTGCGGATAGATCTGGAACAGGCGCGGCTCTTCACCACGAATCTGTCCCCCTAATAGCAGCGTGCCACCAAACTCTTCGCCATCACGTTTGATCACTTCACGCAGGGTTTCCCCCACCAGCAGCGCAATGTCATACAGCGAGCGCCCATTCAGCAGATTGGGCTGATCGCTGTCGTGGTTATTACGCCGTAGCAAACTCATCACGCTCTGCGTGGTCGCCAGATTACCGGCGCTTTGCAGCACCAGCGTGCGTTCATCATCCACCTGAAACACGTGTAATTTACGGAACGAGGAAATATGATCGACGCCCGCGTTGGTGCGTGAATCCGATACAAAAATCATCCCTGACGATAAACGCATTGCCACACAATAAGTCATAGTCACGCCTGCAAAAAAATATCACTGCTGCGCATGCACCTGCTGCACCGCGGCCATCGCCAGCATATCCTCACCGCCGCCACCCAGCCGCATACCGCGCACCGGACAAGCATCGAGATAATCCACACCCACCGCCAGACGTAAATGCTGGCGCGTACTGCGCGTATTGTTGGTGATATCAAAGCTGTGCCAACTGCCATCCAGCCAGGCTTCAACCCAGGCGTGAGTAGCAACGTGTTCTACATTGTCCGTATAAAGATAGCCGCTGACATAGCGCGCCGGGATCCCGAGACTGCGACAACAAGCCAGAAACACATGGCTGTGATCCTGGCAAACGCCGCTGCCCGCCGCAAATACTTTCGCGGCGGTATCACTCACCTGGGTGCTGCCAGGCTGGTACGGCATTTTTAACAGCAGCTCATCCATCAGTTTTTCCAGGCTGGCGAGCGGTTTTTCCGCGCGCCAGTAGCGCTGTGCGAAATCGCGTATCGCCGCATCGGGCAAGGTTAATGGCGTGGCACGCAGAAACACCAATGGCGAAAGGATCGATTCAGGGTCGGGGGAATACTCCCCTTCATCCAGAATTTCCACCACCCCGCGCGCGGCAATCTCCAGTTGCTGATGTGGCATATCCAGCGTCAGCACATGCAACACGTTGCCGTAAGCATCCAGGGTGCGCGTGGCTTCGCACGGTAAATCGAGATCCCATGACAGAATCTGCTGGTGCACCGAGTTCTGCGGCGTCAGGCGCAGATACTGGGTGCTGAGTTTGACCTGATGCTCATAGGCATACCAGGTTTTGTGCTCGATATTCAGTCTCATTTCGCCTCCAGATAGGTCTGATTGATGCTTTCTGCCAGTGCATTGGTCTGCGAGAGAAAGTGATTAAGCCAGCTGTACAACCCGTCACGCGTCAGACTTTCCCAGGTGCTGAAGCGCATTTCGGCCAACAGCACCGTCACCAGATAGCGTGGACGATCCTCACCGCTGCTGCCGATCTGTTCTAACTGGTTGGCGATCTCCTCGATGCAGGAGTGCAGCGATCGCGGACTTTCGTTACGCAGGATCAGCATCTCATTCACCAGATCCGGCATCAGCTGCTGCTTAAAGATCGCGTTATAGGCTTCACGCGCCGACACCGCTCGCAGCAGGGTATCGAGGCAATAATATTCACGCACCGAGTCGGGATTCTGCTCCAGCAGTTGCTGGTTGACGCTCAACAAACGCGCGGTGCCGTCACTGCGCTCCATTAGGGTGCCGATGCGGATAAAGCACATTGCATCGCCGCGCAGCAAGGTGCCGAACATCGCGCCACGAAACAGGTGCGAACGCTCTTTAACCCAGTCAAAAAAGCTGTCAGCGTTGGCGCTGGTGATGCCGCGTCGCCGCATGTTACGCATCTCAATCCACGTCGAGTTGATGCTCTCCCACACTTCAGACGACAGACTGCCGCGCACCGCGTGCGCATTGTTCCACGCCTCCTGCCAGCAGCTAAAAATGCTGCTGGGGTTACGATCATCAAGAGCGAAAAAGTTAAACAGCTGCGGCATGGTGAAACGCCCGTTGAGGGTTTCAAACAGCTGGCGCGTGCCGGTGAGATTGAGCGGCAACAACAGCTCATCGGTTTGGCTGTTACGCACCGGCATCAGCGAAAGCCGGTTGGTGACATCCAGCACCCGGGCAAGTTGTTCTGCGCGCTCCAGATAGCGCGCCATCCAATAGAGGCCACTGGCCGTGCGGCTTAGCATGATGCGTCATCCTCCAGAACCCAGGTGTCCTTGGTGCCACCGCCCTGCGATGAGTTCACCACCAGCGAACCTTCGGTCAGCGCCACGCGGGTTAAGCCACCCGGCACTAAACGAATATCCGCACCACATAAGGCAAAGGGACGCAAATCGATATGACGCGGCGCCAGGCCGTTGTCGATAAACGTCGGACAGGTGGAGAGCGACAGCGTGTCCTGCGCGATATAGTTTTCCGGGCGTGCTTTCAAACGATCGCGAAAATCACTCAGCTCCTGCTGGCTGGCCACCGGACCAATCAACATGCCGTAACCGCCAGCGCCGTGTACCTCTTTCACCACCATTTTGCTGAGATTGGCGAGGACGTAAGTCAGATCCTGCGGCTTGCGGCACTGCCAGGTCGGCACGTTGTTGAGGATCGGATCTTCATCCAGATAGAAGCGGATCATGTCGGGCACGTAGGGATAGATCGATTTGTCATCGGCAACGCCAGTGCCAATGGCATTGGCCAACACCACGTTACCGGATCGATACACCGACAGCAGGCCCGGCACGCCGAGCATCGAATCGGGACGGAACGCCAGCGGATCGAGGAACGCATCATCAACACGGCGATAGATCACATCAACTTTGCACGGCCCGGCGGTGGTGCGCATCATCACCGCACCGTCTTTGACAAACAGATCGGCACTTTCCACCAGCTCAACGCCCATCTGCTGCGCAAGGAAACTGTGTTCGAAGTAGGCGCTGTTGAAGCGGCCCGGCGTCAGCACCACTACCACCGGATCGTTGACCGGTGAGCTTTCGCGCAGGGTTTGCAGCAGGTGTGAAGGATAGCGTTCTACCGGGGCAATATGCTGCTCGACGAACAGTTCCGGGTAGAGGCGCATCATCATCTTGCGGTTCTCCAGCATGTAGGAGACACCAGAAGGCGTACGCAGATTGTCCTCCAGTACGTAGTACTCGCCGTCGTTGTTGCGCACCATATCGACACCGGTAATGTGCGCATAGATGTTGCGGTGCAGATCGACACCTTGCATGCAGGGCTGATATTGATCGTTTACCAGCACCTGCTCGGCAGGCACGATCCCCGCCTTGAGGATGTGTTGTTGATGGTAGATATCATGCAGGAAGGCATTCAGCGCCTGCACGCGCTGGCGGATGCCGCGATCGAGCATCGCCCATTCACCCGCCGGAATAATACGCGGTACGCTGTCGAACGGGATGAGCCGTTCTGCGCCGCCATCGTCACCATAGACATTGAAGGTGATGCCCACACGATGAAACAACAGTTCCGCTTCTTCGCGCTTACGCGCCACCGCCTCTTTGTCCGCCTGTTGTAACCACTCCCAGTAATGCTGATAGTGCGCACGGTGTTCGCCGTTGCTCAATAACATCTCATCATAGAAGTGTGACGCTATCTGGTAGCTTTCTTTCATGATTTACCCGGCGCTTGTCAGAGGACCTGGATCCTCTCCTGCACAAAGTGTGCCAGAGGCTCACGCCCCAAACGGCACACGCGCCCCGATAGCGGAGCAGCGCCGAATAACACTCAGATTGCACCTTACTGGTGCATTAACTGCTGCGCAATTGGCAGCCAGATATCCGTCATCGCTCCATCGCCCCCCGTGAAAGGATCGCGATGCGGTAAAGGTACGCGCGCGATCTGATCTTTCGCCGCGCGTAAACGAGAAGGTTCATCACGCACGGTTTCCGGGGACATTCCTTCAGGATAGGCGCCAACGGCGAAAAAATCGTCTGAGGCGAACACCTGTTTATGGCCGACACCGGCGGGGATCAGCACCGCATCACCCTCACGTAGCGTCACCATGCGGCCGCTATCGCCGCCAAACAGCACTTCCGCCCAGCCCGACGCGACGCCCAGAATTTCATGGGTGTTGGGATGGTAATGGGTGTAAGGGAAGATCGGCGCGCGCCACGCGGCCGGCCAGCCGCTAGCAGTGAAAGTTTTTTCAAACCATTCGGCGCTGTTGCTTTGCAGCTCCTCATCATAGTCAGGCGCAATGCCTGGCCAGATGATCAGCGGCAGCAGATTGTTAGGCACACCGCCCGAGGGCTGCGACAGCATCAAATGCTGCGGATTATTTGATGAACCTGCTGAAAAGGTACCGGCGGCGAAAGACATCAGTAACAGCAGGCTGGAAGTGTTGGCAGTCATACTCTTTCTCCGGGAAGCCACGTTACTTAATTGTGGCAAACCCCGACGGCATTGCAATGTGCACCCGCCAACAAAATTCACATAAAAGAATGATTTACCTTACTAAAGCCAAATTAGTTGGCAACATATTTAACATTTTGTGGGACCGGAAAAGCCGCCAATAAACTGTTATAAAAAAACACCTCAATTCTGTATCTGATTCGCTTCACTGTTATGTGATTTACTGGCAGGCAGTAACATTTAGAGGTGAACTATGGAAGCGATCAAACAAATTCTGCTCGATGAAATCGCCACGCTGAACCGTGAAGGCCAGCGCGATAATCTGCCACGCTTTAGCTTTTCATTCCTCAAAACCCATCCGGGGCTGTGGGCGATCATGTACCTGTGCTACGCGCTGTGCGTGGCGCTGATCTTCTCCACTGAGATGCTCGGCTGGCCCGCGTTCTGGTTCGCCACCGCCTTTGTATTGGTGATGAGCTTCCTGATGCTGATGGATATCAACCCCAAATACCGCTTTGAGGATATCGACACGCTAGACCTGCGCGTGTGCTACAACGGTGAGTGGTATTACGTGCAACCGGTGTCTCAGCAGGCGCTGGATAAGATCGTGGAAAATCCCGGCACGCCCGACCGCGTGCGCAGCGGCATCGATCGCCTGATGAAGCAAAAAGGCGAAGTGGATTTTTATGATGTTTATTACCTGACATGGGGCAATAAGCAGGCAGCAACTATCTGATGAATATCGCCTTGCACGAGATGCAAGGCAGCACAGGCTCCAAAAATCTGACGCGATGTTGTCAGGTTGCCCTGCAGGTACAAACGGCACATCGAATCCAGACTGACCACATTGGTAATCCTTTGTGGTCAGTCGTCTCGGGGACCAACATTTTGCGGCAGAGCCGTTAAGCCGACGCCAACTGAGCAATCAATTTCCCTAACGTCTCCACCGCCGCCTCGGCGCGCGCATCCCACGGCCAGGCGGTGTTGAAGCGGAAACAGTGGCTGAACCCTTCACTGCCCGAGAACAGCTGACCGGGCGCGATACTGATGCCCTCTTTTAACGCCAGATGATACAGCTGCGTGGTGTTGATCTGCTGCGGCAGCGCAATCCACAAGAAATAGCCGCCTGGCGTATCACTGATCTGCGCGTCAACAGGCAGCACACGACGTAAAGCCTGCTGCGCCAGCTGCTTACGTTTTGCCAGCGTCTGGCGCAACTTCTTTAAGTGCGTGTCGTAACTACGGGTGCTGAGGAAGTCGGCTAATGCCAGCTGCATCGGCGCGCTGGTAGAGAGCGTGCTCATGAGCTGAATACGCTGTACGTGCTGAGCATAGCGCCCGGCAGCCACCCAACCCACGCGAAATCCCGCTACCAGATTCTTGGAAAAACTGCCGCAGTGCAGCACATTCCCCTCGCGATCAAAAGCTTTGGCGGGCAAGGGCTTGTCGTGGCCGCTGTAGAGATCGCTGTAAACGTCATCCTCAATCATCGCGACCTGGTAGCGTGCCAGCAGAGTGACCAACTGTTGTTTTCGTTCAGCGCTCAGGGTAAAGCCCAGCGGGTTTTGTCGGTTAGTCATCAGCCAGCAGGCTTTGACCGGCCAGCGTTGCAATGCCTGCTCCAGCTCGTCGAGATCGATGCCCTGCTCAACATCGCTGGCGATGGCAATCGCATTCAGTTTCAGCCGCTCAATCACCTGCAAGGCACCGTAGAAAGAAGGATTTTCAATCACCACCCAATCACCGGGTTCGGTCACCGCTTGCAGGCTGAGGTTGAGCGCTTCCATCGCGCCGTTGGTGATGACGATATCGTCCGGCGACAAGGTGATGCCCTGCTGGGCATAACGTTGCGCCAGAATTTTCCGCAGCGCTTCGTTGCCGGGCGGCAGGTTATTCAGGGCATCGCTGGGTTTCAGATTGTGTGAGACCTTAACCAGCGAGCGCATCAGCTGACGCTGCGGAAAGAGTTCGGGATCGGGAAAGGCAGAGCCAAACGGCATGATGCCAGGGTCACGCGTGGCTTGCAGCACATCAAACACGAAACTGTTGGTGTCCGCCTGCTCGGTTTTGGCAATCGCCTGTGTCGGCAAACGTGGGCGGCTTTCGGCAGCTCGTGGCGCAACGTAGTATCCGGATTGCGGTTTTGACAGGATCCAGCCCTGGCTTTCCAGCACTTCATAGGCGTGCATCACCGTCATCAGGCTAAGGCCGCTCTGCTCCGCCTGCTGACGTAATGACGGCAGCTTTTCGCCCGGCGGCCAGATGCGCGCTTCGATCTGCGTCCGAAGTTGATCCACCAACTGCTGATATTTCGCCACCCTGGCTCCGATATGGGAAATGAGTTCGGCTATTTTCCCTCACCCTGGCCCCTTCCCGCAAGCGCGAGAGGGGATGGTTGGGATGAGGCCATCACCGCACAAATACCCTTACGGCAACTGCACCAGCTGCTGCTCGTTTTCGACAAAATTCGGCAGTTCGTGGATGCGTTCTGGCGGCACCGGTTTGCCCAGCAAATAACCCTGCAAGGTATCGCAACCCAGGCCGGTGAGGAACGCTTGTTGATCCTGCGTTTCCACTCCTTCCGCCACCACTTTGAGATCCAGCGACTGCGCCAGTGCCACAATGGCAGAGACAATGGTGGCATCTTCAGATTTCGCCTGCAGTTCATTGACGAAGGCGCGGTCGATCTTCAACTCACTGGCGGGCAAACGTTTGAGATACAGCAGGCTGGAGTAACCCGTGCCGAAATCATCGATCGAGGCTTTCACGCCCATATCTGTCAGTTGCGTCAGAATACGTACACTCTCTTCCGGATCGCGCATCGCGGTGGTTTCCGTCACTTCCAGCGTCAGCAACTCGGCAGGGATCTGATGCTTCGCCAGCGCCTGCGTCACGGTTTCCACCAGGTTGCTCTGCTCAAACTGCAGCGCGGAGAGATTCACCGCCACCGACCAGTGTGGATGGCCCTGCAGATGCCAGCAGTGCAATTGACGGCAGGCTTCGTTGATCACCCAGTTGCCGATGTTGATGATCATGCCGGTCTTCTCGGCAATCGGCAGGAATTTGTCCGGTGCCAGCAAACCGCGTGTCGGATGTTCCCAGCGTAGCAACGCTTCAAATCCAATAATCGGGCCGCTCGGCGCACAATATTTTGGCTGGTAGAACAGACGTAACTCTTCATTATCCAGCGCTTGCCACAGGTCGTTATTGAGCTGTAACTGCGACTGCGCCAGAGTGTTCATCGACGGCTGGAAGAAGTTGTAACCGTTACGGCCGTTGTTCTTGGTGTGATACATCGCGGCATCGGCGTTAAACATCAATTCACGCTCATCTTTGCCGTCGCCTGGATAGACCGCGATGCCAATACTCAGTGACACCACCAGCTCATAGCGTGAAATATCAAACGGACGATCGACCGCTTTTACCAACGCATCCGCTACCGCTGCGGCGTCATTGGGCTCATCGATTTCGATCAGCAGCACGAACTCGTCGCCACCCATGCGTGCCAGGGTGTAGTGCCCTTTCATCTGACTGATCATGCGCTCGGCCACGGCAATCAGCAGGTTGTCACCCACATGGTGACCAAAGGCGTCATTGACCGCTTTGAAGCCATCCAGATCCATAAACATCAGCGCAAACTGCGACTTCTCGCGATTGGCTTTGTTGATGGATTGCTCCAGACGATCTTCCAGCAAAATACGGTTTGGCAGGCGTGTCAGGTTATCGTGCAGGGCCAGTTGCGCCAGCTCGCGATTGGCTTCCGCCAGCGAGTGCGCAAGGATGGAGGTGCGCGCTTGCAGGCGTGCATCCAGCATCGAAACCAGCAACGTAATGCCGAGGATCGCCAGCGTCACCACGGTGACCACAATCGCCAGCCAGTTGCTGTTAACGCCCATGTGCGTGGCATGACTCATCATCGGGAAGCTGGCAGCGGCCATACCGGTGTAGTGCATGCCAGCGATGGCGCAGCCCATCACCACCGAAGCACCGAGACGCAGAATGGTCACACGACCATGTCCTTCGCGCAGGTTAAAGGCGAGCCACAGTGCCGCGCCCGATGCCACCAGCGCAATCACCACTGAAGCGGCAACCCAGCCCCAATTCCAGACGATGCCCGGCGCAAACATCAGCGCGGCCATGCCCATGTAGTGCATGGCGACCACGCCGGAACCGAGCACCAAGGCCCCGCCCGTTAAGCGCCGCCAGGATAAATCATGCGATGAGCACACCAGCCACAAGGCAAAAATTGATGCCAGGATTGCCACTGCCATCGACGTCGCCGTCAGCAGCGGATCGTAGCTCATAACCATATCCAGGCTCATCGACAGCATGCCGATGAAATGCATCGCCCAGATGCCCACGCCCATGGCGAATCCACCGCCTAATAACCAAACCAGCGCCACCTTGCCAGTTGAAGAAGCCACACGTCCCGCCATATCCAGCGCGGTAAACGAGGCCAGCATCGCCACCAGAATGGAAACGATGACAGTAAACGAATCGTACGAAGTCACTAACATAGTGATTTCCCAAGTTAAAGCCGTTATCAATCAGCTGTGGTGTTATGAAAAAAAGTCAAGGCTATAGGTTTTATTGTGTGTTTTATCGGCAGGAACACTGCCGATTTGAGTCTTTGAACGATGAAACCTTCCGATGCGGAAGAAAATAAAAATGATTTATCAGGCGCTGGTTAAGGGCAGCGGGTGCTCAGCAAACAGCGGCGGTGCATTAAACACAGCGGTAAATTCACCGATACGCTCCGCCGGTGTTGGCTTGCCCAGCAGATAGCCCTGCAGCGTGTCAAAACCGAGCCCGGTCAGCAGACGCTGCTGTTCCTCGGTTTCTACCCCTTCGGCCACCATGCGCAGATTGAGACTTTGTGCCAGTGTCAGCATCGCGCTCACAACGGTGGCGTCCTCGCTGTCGGCACGCAGGCTGTTAATAAAGGCGCGGTCGATTTTCAGTTCGGTGGCTTCCAGATGTTTCAGATGCAGTAAATTGGCATAGCCGATACCGAAGTTATCGATCGCCACTTTCACGCCGAGCTGATGCAATTCTGCAATGCGCTGCTGGCTGAACTGCGGGTCGCGCATCGCGATATTCTCGGTAATCTCCAGCATCAGCGCCCCCTCCGGCAGCTGATAGCGCAACAGTGCATGACGCAAGCTGTCGATGAGATCGCGCTGATGGAATTGCAACGCCGAAAGGTTAACTGACACGCTCCAGTCGCGGTTGCCTTCATCGTGCCACTGTTTTAACTGACGGCACGCTTCGTTGATCACCCAATTGCCCAGCGCCACGATTTGCCCGGTTTTCTCCGCACGCGGCAGGAACATATCCGGCATCAGTAATCCGCGACGCGGATGTTGCCAGCGCAGCAGCGCTTCGAAGCCCATGAGCACCGTGCCGCCTGCGCGGAATTTTGGCTGATAAAACAGGCACATTTCCTGGTATTCCAGCGCATTCCACAGGTCATTCGCCAGCGCCAGCTGATGCTGTGCCACGGCGCTCATCATCGGTTCAAACAGACACCAGCCGTTTCGGCCGCTGTGTTTGGTGTGATACATGGCGGAGTCGGCGTTGAACATCATTTCCTGCTGACTACGACCGTGATGCGGGAACACCACGATGCCAATACTCAACGACACCCGCAGTGAATAACGATCCAGTTCAAACGGCGCATCAATCGCATTTACCAGCTGCTGCGCCAGCGCCGAGGCTTGCAAATCATTGTATTGTGGACACAGCAGCACAAACTCATCGCCACCCAGTCGCGCCAGCAGCACGCCCTCGCCCAACTGCACGCGCAGACGTTCGGCGACCGCAATAAGCAGGCGATCGCCCACGTGATGGCCCCAGGTATCGTTGACGGCTTTGAAGCCGTCGAGATCCATAAACATCAGTGCAAAGCTTTCATCCTGTAAGGTGGCTTGCTTGATCTGTGCCGTCAGCTGCTGCTCCAATAACACGCGGTTAGGGAGCGAGGTGAGATTGTCATGCATCGCCAGCTGGCGCAGTTCGCTATTGGCACGCTTGAGCTTGGCCGCCAGACGCGCGGCGCGCAGCTGGGCATCCAGCATGGAAACTAACAGCGTGAGGCCAAGAATGGACAGCGTGATAATGGTCACCCACACCGCCAGTCCATCCTCACTGATGCCATGATGCTGCTGCATGGTGCTCGGCATGCTGTACTCCGCCGCCGCCATGCCGGTGTAGTGCATCCCGGCGATGGCAATACCCATCACCAGCGCGGCACAGACACGCATAATCCACACGCTCTCGCCCTGGCGCAGATGAAACGCCAGCCACAGTGCCGCCCCCGAGGCGGCATAGGCAATCACCACGGAGAGCGCGACCAATGGCATGTCCCAGCGAATCGCCGGTTCAATCATCAGGGCATTCATGCCG
Organism: Pantoea sp. ME81; assembly: GCF_903970985.1. NCBI lineage: Bacteria > Pseudomonadati > Pseudomonadota > Gammaproteobacteria > Enterobacterales > Erwiniaceae > Pantoea > Pantoea sp. ME81. The sequence continues at coordinate 39,525 of NZ_CAJCKS010000016.1, forward strand.
ATGTAATGCATCGCCACCACGCCGCTGCCGAGTATCAGGGTGCCACTTATCAGCCGACGCGGGGTCAGATGGCTGCCCTGAACACCCTGGGCGAAGGCGAAGATGGCAGAGAGGATCGCCACCAGCAGGGAAACCGTGGTGAGGGTAATGTCATAACGCATGGTCATCGGCATCATCATCGCCAGCATGCCAATGAAGTGCATCGCCCAGATGCCAATGCCCATCGCGGTGCCACCGCCAATCAGCCACATTTTCGCCAGGCAGCCGCGTGAAACCGCGACGCGTCCAGCCGTATCCAGTGCGGTAAACGCAGCAATGAAGGCCACGATCAATGAAACCGTGACCAGAACGCTATCCCAGGTAACTAGCAGCATGTGCGCTCCTAAACTCAGCCCGCTGCTGAGCAGGAGCTGTATCGTCAAAAATGATCAAAAGGTCGAAACATTGATTAAGGGTGAGTAATGACCGCACGCAGTGAGGCAGAGGGGGGAGCCGATCCAGACAATTCTGGAAACACCGCGCTATGTTTTTGGTTTTTCATCTTCAGTCGCAGTCAGAAAAATTAATAATATCTGATTAATGCACGAACATAGCATTGAACGGTTAATCGCGGTAGAGGGTTAAATCACTCGCTGTTTAGTTTTTTTAACCGGTTGTCACCCCTTGCGATTACTACGTTATCGGCGATAAGTGTGAATTGATTAATGAAAAATCTAAGCGCAACGCTCCCAGTGTTGATTTGCTGATCTATAGTAAAGAAAACTGATATAAATCATAAACCCACCACCTAAGAATATTCCTAGATGTCGGGCACTTACGCAGTAAAGCCGATCGTGGCTCTTGTTTGACTTCGGATTCGTTACATAAATAAATCACCAGGTGAAAAAGCACTGACCTTGGATAATCAGTAAGGAATGATTATGAAACTCAAGCTTTTTCTTTTGGCGTCCAGCCTGAGCGTAGTGCTCGCCCCTCATGCGGCTTTTGCCGCCACCACAACGGGAACCATTAATGCGACCCTGACCCTGACCACCGGTTGTCTGGTGAATGGTCAGTCTGCCACCACAGGCGTCAACTTCGGTACCCTGAACTTTGGTAGCAGCGCCGCAACCTTCGATACCCTGAATGCCACGCTGGTCGGCGCATCGGGCAACGGTATTTATGTTCGCTGCACCACCGGCCAGACTTTCAACGTGCAGGTCACCAGCAGTAATGCTGCACCGGCGACCATTTACGGCACCGTCAGCGGACAGCCTCGCTATCTGATCCTCGGTTCCAATAACACCCAAGGCATTGCCTATACCCTGTATAGCGATGCGGCATTCACCACCGCCATCGCCAATAACACCAACATTGCCGCCAGCGGCACCACGGACCCGACCTTAGGCACTAACTACGCCATTTATGGTCGTGTGGTGGGCGGCGGGTTTAACCCACTGATTCCGGCAGGGACTTATACCGACACCATTAACGTTGCGGTGAACTACTGAGGTCAGTTGTAGGGTAATCAGGGTGGCCGTAGTGCAGCGTTGGGTGCACAGTGCAGGCGGCCTCGCCCTGCTGATAGGGAGCGTCTCTGCCTGGGGGTTGCCAACCGCAGCCTTTCAGGTCTCTGCATCAGTAGTGGCAGGCTGTGTTGTCTCCGGTACCAATACCGGGGTCTTTGGCACGCTTAATTTCGGTACGCAATCTGGCGTATCGTCCAGCAGCGTGAGCGCCAGCTATGTGCAAAGCACCACCATCACCCTTGCCTGCACGCCAGGCACTGCCGTCAGCATGAGCATTAATGGCGGCTCCAACTACACCTCCACCCGCAATCTTAAGGTCTCGGGCAATACCAATACCGTGCCCTATTACCTCTATACCAATGCGGCGCACACCACGGCGATTCCGGTGAACAGTGCCGTGGCGCTGAGTTACAGCAACGCCAATAACATTACTTTGCCGATTTATGGCCTGTTAACGCTGCCCGGCCCCACGCGCGCCGGCACTTATACCGACACCTTAACCGTTACGCTTAGCTGGTGACGGAAGTGATAAAGAAGGATGAATAATCATGAACCTGCGCGCCCTGTTACTGTTGTTTATCATGGCACTAATGCCTGCTGCCCACGCTGCCAATTCGCTGATGATTTGGCCCATCGATCCCACCATCAATCCCGATGATAAAGCCAGTGAGCTTTGGCTGGAAAACCGTGGGAATGCCACCACCATGATGCAGGTGCGCATCTTTAGCTGGCTGCAAGTGGGCGGTCAGGAACAGTATCAAACTCAGCAGCAAGTGGTCGCCAGCCCGCCGATGGTGCGCCTCGAACCGGGTCAGAAACAACTGGTGCGACTCATTAAGCAGGGCGTGCCGGAAGCGGGACGCGAAATGTCCTACCGCGTGGTGCTGGATGAAATCCCTACGCCACGCACGCCCGGCGAAAATCAGGCGGGATTAACCTTCCAGATGCGCTATTCGGTTCCGCTGTTTGTTTATGGTAACGGCGTCACCAGCGACAGTGCGAAGCCGCAACTCAGCTGGCAACAGGTGGACAGTGGTGGCAAACGCTGGCTGGAACTCACCAACCGTGGCAATGGCCATGCGCGGCTGAGTAACGTCACCATCGGTGGTCGCCGCCTGGGCAATGGCCTGTTTGGCTACGTACTGGCAAACAGCAGTAACCGCTGGCCATTAACCAGCAGCGTGAGCGGTGAGCTGTCCGCAGAAGTGAATAAAGGGCACTGGAGCAGCGCGGCCGCGCGTTGATGACGTTTTCGCTGCATCCCTGCACGTTGGCAGTGGCTAGCGTGCTATGCCTGTTACCTCAAATCAGTAGCGCGGAGACCTTTTCCGAGCTACCACCGCCCCCTGCGCTGGAGAACAACGCCAGCGGTCAGCAGTACATGCTGGAGCTGGTGGTGAATCAGAACGCGCGCGGCGATATCGTGCCGGTGGAGCGTAAAAACGGCGACTTTTGGCTGCTCAGTGGCGATTTACAGCGTGCCGGTATCCCTGCGGAGAAACTCCAGGGCGAGCAAATCGATGTGAATCAACTTGCGGAGGTGAAAGCAGAATATGACGAGCGCCGTCAGCGCCTGTTGCTCACCGTTCCGCCCGCCTGGCTGCCCGGCCAGGTGATCGGTAAAGATCAGCGCGGCCCTCGCTATCCGGGGCGAGCCAGTAACGGTGCGCTGCTCAATTACGACTTTTACGCCACGCGTACCGATAATGCCGGTTCCCGCCTGTCGAGCTGGAATGAGCTGCGCGTATTTGGTCCGGTCGGGCAATTCTCCACTAATGGCGTGTATACCCAACAACTGGAAGGCGGTGTCAGCGGTCAGCAAGAGGGATACATTCGCTACGATACCTGGTTCAGCAATGAAGATGAGAACGATGCAATTAGCTGGCGCGCCGGGGATCTGGTCACCGATGCGCTGAGCTGGAGTAACAGCGTGCGTCTGGGTGGCGTGCAGATTGCGCGTGATTTCAGCGTGCGGCCGGATTTGGTCACTTACCCGCTACCGGCGTTTTCCGGCCAGGCCGCAGTGCCCTCTTCCGTCGATCTGTTTATTAACGGTTATCGCAGCACGCAAGCCAATGTGCAGCCGGGTCCGTGGTCGCTGACCAATGTGCCGTTCGTCAATGGCGCGGGCGATGCGGTGATCACCACCACCGATGCCGTGGGGCGCCAGGTCACTACCACGCTGCCGTTTTATGTCTCCAGCAGCCTGCTGCGACAGGGTTTGTCGGATTACTCCTTCTCGGCCGGTGCTATTCGTGAAAACTACGGACTGGAGAACTTTGACTATGGCGCAGCAGCAGCCAGCGGTTCTTATCGTTATGGGTTAACCGACTGGCTGACGCTGGAGAGCCATGCGGAAGGCAGTGACAGCGTGGCCACCGGCGGCGCTGGGGGATTGGTGAAGCTCGGCAGCTGGGGCGTGGTCAATGGTGCGCTGGCACAAAGTCAGATGGAAGGTAAACCCGGCACGCAATACAGCTGGGGTTATCAATATAACAACAGCTGGTTTAGCCTCGGCACCCAGCATGTATTACGCACCGCCGATTACGGCAATCTGGCGCTGGTCGGCAGCCGGGGCGACAGCGCCAACACCAGCTACTCACTGGCGCGACGCAGTGCGCAGTACACCGCCAGCGTGTCACTCAATCAATACGGCAGTCTGGGCCTGGCCTACTTTGATATTGCCGGCGGATCGGGCGATCGCACCCGTTTATGGAACCTGTCCTGGAGTAAAAACCTGTGGGGTAACAGCAGCCTGTATATCTCCGCCAGCCGCGATCAGGAACAGGGCGACTGGAGCGGTGCCATCTCTTTGGTGATCCCATTCGGCGAGCAGAGCAGTGCTTCGGTGAGCTACGAGCGCGATCAGCAGGGCAACAACAATCAGCGCCTCTACGTGTCACGCGCCATGCCGACCGATGGTGGCTTTGCGTATGATGCGGCCTGGGCCAATCAGGGTGGCGACAGCGGTGATTACCGCCAGGCAAGCCTGCGCTATCGCAATAACAAAATCGACACCTCTGCCGGGTTCTACGGCGATAACGATAACACCACGCAGTGGGCCGATTTCACCGGTTCGCTGGTGCTGATGGATAACCGCGTGTTTGCCGCCAACGACATCAATGATGCATTTGTGGTGGTGAAAACCGATTACCCGGATGTCACGGTGCGCTATGAAAACCAGGCAATGGGACGCACCGATAATCAGGGCTATTTGCTGGTGCCATCGATCAGCAGTTACTACGGCGCAAAATACGATATCGATACCCTGGATTTACCTGCCGATCGTACCGCACCGAAGGTGGAACAGCGTTTCGCGGTGAAACGGAAAAGCGGTTACCTGCTGAACTTCCCGGTGGAGCGCCTGCGTGCCGCCAGCGTGGTGCTACAGGATAAACAGGGGCAACCGTTGCCGATCTCCAGCCAGGTGTTGCGCCCGAATCAGGGTACGGAATATATCGGATGGGATGGCATTGTCTGGATGGAGAATCTGAGCGCAGAAAACCCGATTCATGTCGTGACGCCTGATGGGCGCAGTTGTGATACCACGCTGACCATTGCGGACGGCCAGCCAAAAGCGCTGGAGACCTACGGTCCGCTGACGTGCGATCTGCCGCCGCCGTCGCCGGGTTCGGCGGTCAGCACGGCCAATAATTCACAGTCAGGAATTTCACCATGAGAAAGATTTTTTTGCTGCTGGCGCTGTTTATCTTACCGGGCACCAGCTATGCGCTTTGTGGGTTATCGGCCCCAACGGCGACCTTCGGCTCCGTGACCACCTTCGCGGTTGGCTCTACCGTGCAGAACACTTCCAGCACCACCAACGTCAACTGCGGTTCCGGCACGCTTTCGCTATTGGGCACCGATAACGTCACATACGCCTTCACCACTGCGACCTATCTCAGCGGCACGCGGGCGGTGTTGAAGAGTTCCAGCACCGGTACCGACAGCATTCCCATTCAAATGTGCATCGACAGCGCCTGCGCCACGGAATTGCAGCAGGGCGGCAGCTATCGCTGGAGCTCGGCTTTACTGCTTGGGCTGGGGAACAGCCTTAACTTTAATATTCCGCTCTATTTCCGCACCCTGACGGGACAGGTGATTGCAGCCGGCACTTACACCACAACGATAACCATAACGGTGAGTTATACGGTGTGCGCGGGTTTGAACGTTGCAGGTTTATGCGTAGGAACAGTGCAAACCAGTACCGGCACCGCGATGCCGATTACCGTTAACCTGGTTGTGACCAACGACTGCACCACCATCACCGCGCCTAATGTGAGTTTTGGCAGCGCACCGCTGGTGGGGAGTTTCTCCACGGTGCAGCAGACCATCAACGTGGTGTGTTCTAAAGGCAGCACCTTCACTGTGGGGTTGAGCAATGGCAGCTACTACAGCGGCACCACGCGCCAGATGGCGAGCGGTACCAACCGGCTGGCTTATGACATTTATAAAGGCACCACCACCACGACACGCTGGGGACCCACTGGCACCGACCGCTGGAGTAGCGCCAGCGCCACCTCCCTGAACGCGGATCTGGTGACGCGCAACTTCACCTATACAGCGCAGATTCTGACGACGCAGAATACGCCAGCGGCGGGAAGTTATACGGATAGTGTGGTGGTGGATCTGTCGTTTTAGGCAGGGCATGGTCGACGATGTCGTTTGTAGGCCCGATGATTGCGTTTCACTGCACCATACCCACACATCTGTATAAACAAAAAAGCAGCCCCTTCAACAAGGGGCTGCTTTATTCGAATAGTTTCTTAACAGGCTGACATGAGGCCCGCTGTCAGCCAGGGCGTTACAGTGAAGCTCCCACCGGCGTGCCGCCATGGCGCGCCTGATACTGTTTCACCATGCGGCCAATCAGCAGCGTGCCGATCAATCCGCACACCGCCGCGAATGACAACCACACGCCGGGCATCGCTTTATCACCCGTGGCATGGATCAGGTAGCTTGAAACCGCTGGCGTGAAGCCACCAAACAGCGCGGTCGCCAGGCTATACGCCAGTGAGAAGCCGGTGGCGCGCACTTCAGCCGGCATAATTTCCGCCAGATAGACCACCATCGCACCGTTATAGCTGGCATACAGGAACGATAACCACAATTCCGCTTCCACCAGATGCGCAAAGGTGGGCGATCCCACCAGCCAGTGCAGCACCGGCCAGGTGGTGAGAATCATCAGGATAGTAAAGGTGATCAGCAGCGGACGACGTCCTATGCGATCCGACAGCGAACCCATCACCGGCAGCCAGATCAGGTTAGAGATGCCGACAAAAAGCGTCACCATAAAACTCTGCTCATCGCTCATCATCAGCACGGTTTTACCGAAGGTCGGGGTGAAGGCGGTGATCATGTAGAACATCACCGTGGTGGTCACCACCATCAGCATACCCGCCAGCACCAATGCCCAGTTCTCACCGACCGAGCGCATGATCTGTCCCATGGAAGGATGTTGTTTACGTTTGCTGAACGCTTCGGTTTCTTCCAGCATGCGACGGATCCAGAACAGGAACGGCACAATCATACAACCGACAACGAACGGAATACGCCAGCCCCACTCGGTGACCGCTTCCTTCGCCAGCAGATGATTAAGACCGAGGCCAAGCAGCGCAGCGAAGATCACCGCGACCTGCTGACTACCGGACTGCCAGCTGACATAGAATCCTTTGCGTCCTTTTGGCGCCACTTCAGACAAATAAACCGAAACACCGCCCAACTCCACGCCCGCAGAGAAGCCCTGCAGCAAACGACCCAGCAGAATCAGAATCGGTGCGGCGGCACCCAGGGTGGCATAGCCCGGCACCAGGGCGATGGTAAGCGTACCCAACGCCATCAAGCCCAACGTCAGCAACAGTCCTTTACGGCGTCCGTGATGGTCGATGTAGGCACCGAGAATAATCGCGCCAAGTGGACGCATCAGGAAGCCCGCACCAAAGGTCATCAGCGTGAGCATCAATGAAGCAAAGGGATCATCTCCGGGGAAAAAGGTTTTGGCGATCGCCGTAGCGTAATAGCCAAACACCATAAAATCGTACATCTCAAGAAAGTTACCGCTGGTAACGCTAAAGATGGTTTTGGCCCCGCCTTGCGATGGCTTTTGTAAAGATTGACTCGCGCTCATATTGTCCTTCCTGGGTTTTTCTTCCGTTGTAGCGGGTTGCGCCAGGAATAGATGTGATCGGCTTCACCATTGCAGTTTACAAAAGTGAGACCAAAAGTAACAAGAAATTAACATTGACGGCGGGAGCAAATAAAAAGGGCCGCTATCGATAGCGGCCCTTGTGAGCGATAAGATGGGGTGATTTATTTCTTCACCGTCTCCATGCCCATCAAACCAATCTTCAGATAACCCGCTTCGCGTAACTGATCCATCACGCTCATCAGGGTTTCATAATCCACAGACTTATCCGCCTGGAAGAAGATGGTGGTGTCTTTCTTGCCTTCGGTCTGCGCCGTCAGCGCATTCACCAGCGTCTCTTTGGTGACCGCATCGTTGCCGATATAGATCTGCTTATCTTCCTTAATAGAAAGATAAACCGGTTTTTCCGGACGCGGTTGCGGTGCGCTGGTGGACGCAGGCAGATTAACGCGCACATCCACCGTGGCTAATGGCGCGGCGACCATAAAGATGATCAGCAGAACCAGCATAACGTCGATAAACGGCGTCACGTTGATTTCATGCATTTCGCCATCGCCTACCGAGTCATCGTTTAAACGCATCGCCATAATACTTATCCTACGCGCAGTTTCTGTGCCGCCGTCGGACGGGTCGCTTCTTTCGCGGTGTCCACATTGCCGAGATCCAGATCGCGGCTCTGCAGCAGCATCACCTGCGCCGCAACATCACCCAATGAGGCTTTGTAGCTGGCAATCATGCGCGCGAAGACGTTGTAGATAACCACAGCAGGAATAGCAGCAACCAGACCAATCGCGGTCGCCAGCAACGCTTCTGCGATGCCCGGCGCCACAACAGCGAGGTTGGTGGTCTGGGTTTTAGCGATACCGATAAAGCTGTTCATGATGCCCCAAACGGTACCAAACAGACCGATGAAGGGTGCAACAGAACCGATGGTAGCGAGGAAGCCGTTACCGCGACCGGCATGACGGCTGAATGCCGCAACGCGACGATCAAGGCGGAAGCTGGTACGTTCCTTAATACCATCAAGGTCTTCGGTACCTGCAGAGAGTTCCAGCTCGTTCTGCGCATCATTCAGCAACACTGCACTGTGGCTGTGACTTTTAAAGCTTTCAGCGGCGCGGTAAGCATCATTAAGCGAACGCGCTTCGCCCAGCGCCTGCTGTTCGCGTTTCAGGCGACGTTTCGCCCCGCTCAGCTCAGCAAACTTGCCGAAGAAAATCGCCCAGGTGACAACCGAGGCCAGTAACAGGCCAATCATCACCACTTTTACCACGATATCGGCATGCTGATACATGCCCCAAACGGAGAGGTCCGTTTGCATCAAATCACTGGCTACCACGCTGCGTCTCCAACTTCTGTTGCACAGTTCACGATTGAAGCGCGGATCATAGCAAAAAAATTGACCGAAGTGATAGTAGTTCTCATTACTATTTACAAACGATTAATGCTTCAATTTCCAACAATCTATGTGGTTTTTATGGATGCGCTGGCTGATGTTTTACAAATGTGACCTAAACTGAAAATTTATTAAAACATCGTTTTAAAATGTGATGTATTTCATCCAATCAACATTTGACCACTTTTTCGCCAGCGCAATTTCACTATTCTGAGCCAGCCCTTCCCGATTGTGGTGTGCCTGACACCGCTAATGATCATCAAGCTGGAGCAATAATAATGACATCTAAAAAACGACTCACGATTGCAATCTCTTCTCTGGTTATGCTGCTGGCGAGTGGTGCTCACGCCAAAGTGCTAAAAGTCGCGGAAGTACAGCCCGCAGGTTATCCCACCGTGGTCGCGCTGCAGCATATGGGCGATAAGTTAAAAGAAGCGACACAAGGACGATTAGAGTTGAAGGTCTACGCTGGCGGCGTGCTGGGCGATGAGGATCAAACGCTGCAGCAGGTTCAGCTCGGCGCGATTGACATGATTCGCGTCTCGCTGGCCCCGGTGACCACTATCGCCCCTGAAACCAGTGTGCTAACCCTGCCCTATGTGTTCCGCGATGAAGACCACATGCACAAGGTGCTGGATGGCGATGTCGGCAAACAGATTGTCGAGAAATTCGATAACGATCCCCGCACGCGCATGGTGTTCCTCGGCTGGACCGACGCGGGCACACGCAACATGATCACCAAAAAACCCATCACCAAACCCGAAGATTTGCAGGGGATGAAAATTCGCGTGCAGAACAGTGCCATTTCACTGGCCACGCTGAAAGCGATGGGTGCCAATCCTGTGGCAATGGGCGTCAGCGAAGTGTTTAGCGCCATGCAAACTGGCGTGGTCGATGGCACAGAGAACAATCCACCGACGTTTGTCGCCCACAACTATCTGCCCGTGGCGAAGTACTACACCCTGAGCGGCCACTTTATTCAGCCGGAGATGATCCTGTTCTCTAAAGCCTCGTGGGGACGGCTTTCCGCAGAAGATCAGGCGCTGCTGAAGAAACTCGGCAAGGAAGCGCAGGATGAAGAGCGCCAGTTGTGGGCCACTTACACCGCCCAGTCAGTGGAGAAAATGAAAGCCGGCGGCGTGACATTCCAGGACACCAACCGCGATTACTTTATGAAAGCCACGCAACCGGTGCGCGACCAGTTTGGCGGCAATTATCAGGATCTGATGAAACAGATTGCGGATGTGAAATAACCCTCTCAGCGCCGCGCGACCGCGTGGCGCCTTGCTCAGGTAACGAAGCATGAATGCATATTCCCGTTTGATGGATGGGCTCTATCTGTTGTGCATGGGCATCGCGGCGGTAGCCCTGTTGATCATGGTCACGGTGATACCCATCGGTATTTTCGCGCGCTATGTGCTTAATGGTGCCCTCTCATGGCCGGAGCCGGTCGCTATCGTCTGCATGATCATCTTTACCTTTATTGGTGCGCCCGTGGGATTGCGGGCAGGCACACACATTTGTGTGTCGATGGTGACCGATCGCCTTTCCGAAACCGGGCAAAAATGGGCGCAACGGCTGTGTAACCTACTGCTGATCGTGGTGTGTCTCATCCTGCTGCAGGCCAGCTACAGCTTGTGTGAGGCCATGTGGATTCAACCGCTGGCGGCCTTGCCTGCCGTGACGTATGGAGAGATGTATCTGCCCATTCCCATCGGCGCGCTGTTTACGCTG